>NZ_CAMHVK010000004.1:0-211721 GCF_946188615.1 Streptococcus mitis | reverse complement strand
AAAAGGACTTAGCCCTGTACAATACAGAACTAAATCCTTTGCTTAAATTAATTGTCTAACTTTTTGGGGTCAGTACATTGATGCAGCCTTTTCTTTTTATTTGAGATAGCGTTGAAGGAATTCTTTTGTACGGTCTTCTTTAGGATTGGTGAAGAGGTCTTCTGGTTTGCCTTCTTCAGCAATCACACCCTTATCCATAAAGATAACACGGTGAGAGACGTCACGGGCGAATTCCATTTCGTGGGTTACGACAATCATAGTCAAGCCTTCCTGAGCCAGATCTTGCATGATTTTGAGGACTTCTCCAACCATTTCTGGATCGAGAGCTGATGTTGGTTCATCAAAGAGAATGGCGTCCGGATTCATTGAAAGGGCACGAGCGATGGCTACACGTTGTTTTTGACCACCTGAGAGTTGTTTTGGTTTGGCTTGCCAGTAGCGTTCTCCCATGCCGACCTTTTCTAGGTTTTCTTTGGCAATCTTTTCAGCTTCTGTACGTTCGCGTTTAAGGACAGTTGTCTGAGCGACAATTGTGTTTTCAAGTACGTTAAGATTTTCAAAGAGGTTAAAGGATTGGAACACCATCCCCAACTTTTCACGGTATTGCGTGAGGTCATAGCATTTTTCGAGAACGTTTTGTCCATGATAAAGGATTTGTCCATCAGTTGGCGTTTCAAGGAGGTTAATGGAGCGTAGGAAGGTTGATTTTCCGCTTCCAGAGCTTCCGATGATAGAGATTACCTCTCCCTTGTGGACAGTGAGTGAAATGTCTTTTAGCACTTCGTTTTGTCCATAGGATTTTTTGAGGTGTTTAATTTCAAGGATTGCTTGTGTCATTATTTCAAATCCTCCGTTTGCATTTGGTTAGCACCTGTAGTATAGGTATCCATGTCCATGCGGCGTTCGATGAAGCGGAGGATACGTGTTACGGTGAAGGTGAGGACAAAGTAAATCACGGCGATGATTGTAAATGTCTGGAAGTATTGATAGGTTTGCGTTGCCACGGTATTTCCTGAGAAATAAAGTTCGACAACAGAGATAACGTTCAATACAGATGTATCTTTGATATTGATGACAAATTCATTACCAGTTGCTGGTAGGATGTTACGGACAACCTGAGGTAGGACAATTTTACGCATGGTTTGGTTATGGGTCATACCAAGAGCAGTAGCGGCTTCAAATTGTCCCTTGTCAACTGCTAGGATACCACCACGGACGATTTCAGTCATGTAGGCTCCGGTGTTGATTGAAACGATGAAGATAGCAGCCAGTGTACGGTCAAGGTTGATACCGAAAGCTTGGGCCGTTCCATAGTAGATAACCATCGATTGAACGATCATTGGGGTACCACGGAAAATTTCAATGTAGACATTGAGGATCCAGCCGACTAGTTTTTGTAGGCCATAAATGGCTTTATTCTCAGATAGAGGAGCAGTACGGAAAACACCAATGGCAAGGCCGATAATGAGACCTGTGATGGTTCCGACGATAGAGATTAAAAGAGTGACACCAGCACCACGCAAAAGTTGTTGCCAGTTTTCAGAAAGAATTTTAGCGACTTGGCTAAAGAAGCTACTGCTAGTCTCTTCAGTTGTTGTAGCTTCGGCAGGTTGTTCCTTGATCATACGATCCATCAAGGCAACTTGGTCATCTTTTGAAATAGTTTCAATGCTGGCATTGATTTGGCTAATACGGTTGTCATCTTTACGAAGTCCAATGGCGATAGCTGTATCTTCTTCCCCCGTTTTGAAACCTGGTTCTACTTGAACCATCTTGAACTTAGAGTTCGCAGCTTCAGCAGTCAGTGCTTCTGGGCGTTCAGAAACATAAGCATCAATGACACCAGCCTCAAGAGCTTGGCGCATTTGAGCGAAGTCTCCCATGGCAGTTTCTTTTTTAGCACCTGGGATTTGTGCAATCAAGTCATAAAGATAGACACCTTGTTGAGAAGTGATTTTCGCACCATTAAAGTCATCCAAAGATTTAGCACTTGCGTAGGCAGAATCTTTTTTGATAAGCAAAACTGGTTCGCTAGTGTAGTAACTGCTTGAAAAGGCAATTTCTTGTTTGCGTTCGGCAGTTGGACTCATACCTGCGATAATCATGTCAATCTTACCAGAAGTAAGGGCAGGAACTAGACCTTCCCACTTTGTTTTAACAACCAAAGGTTCTTTACCTAAGTCCTTAGCGATTTTCTTGGCGATTTGAACATCGTATCCGTTAGCATACTGGTTAGTCCCATCGATTTTGACAGCCCCATTGCTATCATCATCCTGAGTCCAGTTAAAGGGAGCATATGCTGCTTCCATCCCGATGCGTAAATATTCATCGGCTTGGGCAACATTGACAAGTCCCAGCATCAGCAAGAGACTTGTGAAAATAGATAAGTATATTTTTCTCATGATTTCTCCTATTTCTAATCTATTAAAAAATAACTGTCTCCTATTTTATCGAAAAAAACTCTATTTTTCAATACAGGTAAGCCCTTACTTGAGAAAAAATGATATAATGATAGCAAAGATAAAAAGGGGGATTAGTTGATGAAAAAAACTTTTTTCTTACTGGTGTTAGGCTTGTTTTGCCTTCTTCCACTCTCTGTTTTTGCCATTGATTTCAAGATAAACTCTTATCAAGGAGATTTGTATATTCATGCAGACAATACGGCAGAATTTAGACAAAAGATAGTTTATCAGTTTGAGGAGGACTTTAAGGGCCAAATCGTGGGACTTGGACGTGCAGGTAAGATGCCTAGTGGATTTGACATTGATCCTCATCCAAAGGTTCAGGCTGCGAAAAACAGTGCTGAACTGACAGACGTTACTAGCGAAGTGACAGAAGAGGCGAATGGTTATACTGTGAAAGTCTACAATTCAGGTCAGGAGGGTGACATAGTTGAAGTTGACCTCACATGGAATTTAAAAAATTTGCTTTTTCTATATGATGACATCGCTGAATTAAATTGGCAACCTCTGACAGATAGTTCAGGAACTATTGGAAAGTTTGAATTTCATGTAAGGGGAGACAAGGGGGCTGAAAAACTCTTTTTCCATACAGGGAAACTTTTTAGAGAGGGAACGATTGAAAAGAGTAACCTTGATTATACTATCCGTTTAGACAATCTCCCGCCTAAGCGTGGAGTTGAATTGCATGCCTACTGGCCTCGAACTAATTTTGCTAGCGCTAGGGATCAGGGATTGAAAGGAAATCGTTTAGAAGAATTTAATAAGATAGAAGACTCGATTTTTAAAGAAAAAGAGCAAAGTAAACAACTCGTTACCTGGGTCTTCCCTTTGATACTTTCTATCTCCTTGTTATTAAGTGTCTGTTTCTATTTTATTTATAGAAGAAAGACCACTCCTTCGGTCAAATATGCCAAAAATCATCGTATCTATGAACCACCAATGGAATTAGAGCCTATGGTTTTATCAGAAGCAGTCTACTCGACCTCCTTGGAGGAAGTGAGTCCTCTAACAAAAGGAGCAGGTAAATTTACCTTTGATCAACTTATTCAAGCTACCTTGCTAGATGTGATAGACCGTGGAAATGTCTCTATCATTTCAGAAGGAGATGCAGTTGGTTTGAGGCTAGTAAAAGAAGATGGTTTGTCAAGCTTTGAGAAAGACTGTCTAAATCTGGCTTTTTCAGGCAAAAAAGAAGAAACTCTTTCCAATTTGTTTGCGGATTACAAGGTATCTGATAGTCTTTATCGTAGAGCCAAAGCTTCTGATGAAAAACGGATTCAAGCAAAGGGGCGTCAGCTCAAATCTTCTTTTGAAGAAGTATTGAACCAGATGCAAGAAGGAGTGAGAAAACGAATTTCCTTCTGGGGGCTCCCAGATTATTATCGTCCTTTAACTGGTGGGGAAAAGGCCTTGCAAGTGGGTATGGGGGTCTTGACTATCTTGCCCCTATTTATCGGATTTGGTTTGTTCTTGTACAGTTTGGATGTTTATGGCTATCTTTACATCCCCTTGCCAATACTTGGTTTTCTAGGTTTGGCGTTGGCTGTTTTCTATTATTGGAAGCTTCGATTAGATAATCGTGATGGTGTCCTAAATGAAGCAGGAGCAGAAGTATACTATCTCTGGACCAGTTTTGAAAATATGTTGCGTGAGATTGCAAGATTGGATCAGGCTGAATTGGAAAGTATTGTGGTCTGGAATCGCCTCTTGGTCTATGCGACCTTATTTGGCTATGCGGACAAGGTCAGCCATTTGATGAAGGTTCATCAGATTCAAGTGGAAAACCCAGATATCAACCTCTATGTAGCTTATGGCTGGCACAGTATGTTTTATCATTCAAGCGCGCAAATGAGCCATTATGCAAATGTCGCAAATACAGCAAGTACCTACTCTGTATCTTCTGGAAGTGGAAGTTCTGGCGGTGGCTTCTCTGGAGGCGGAGGCGGTGGCAGTATCGGCGCCTTTTAAAGAGAACTGCCATAGACTGAAAAAATATGCTATAATGGAAGATAGAAAAAGGAGTAATCTATGTATCTTATTGAAATTTTAAAATCTATCTTCTTCGGGATTGTTGAAGGAATTACGGAATGGTTGCCGATTTCCAGTACAGGTCACTTGATTTTAGCAGAGGAATTTATCCAATACCAAAATCAGAATGAAGCTTTTATGTCCATGTTTAATGTTGTGATTCAGCTTGGCGCTATTTTAGCGGTTATGGTCATTTACTTTAATAAGCTCAATCCTTTTAAATCGACTAAGGACAAGCAGGAAGTTCGTAAGACTTGGAGATTGTGGTTGAAGGTCTTGGTTGCCACTTTGCCTTTACTTGCCGTCTTTAAATTTGATGATTGGTTTGATACCCACTTCCATAACATGGTTTCAGTTGCTCTCATGTTGATTATCTATGGGATTGCCTTTATCTATTTGGAAAAGCGCAATAAAGCGCGTGCTATCGAGCCAAGTGTAACAGAGTTGGACAAGCTTCCTTATACGACAGCCTTCTATATCGGTCTTTTCCAAGTTCTTGCCCTTTTACCGGGAACCAGTCGTTCTGGGGCAACGATTGTCGGTGGTTTGTTGAATGGAACTAGTCGTTCTGTTGTGACAGAATTTACCTTCTATCTTGGAATTCCAGTTATGTTTGGAGCTAGCGCATTAAAGATTTTCAAATTTGTGAAAGCAGGACAGCTCTTGAGCTTTGGACAATTGTTCTTGCTCTTGGTTGCGATGGGAGTCGCCTTTGCGGTCAGCATGATCGCTATTCGTTTCTTGACAAGTTATGTGAAAAAACACGACTTTACCCTTTTCGGTAAATACCGTATCGTGCTTGGTAGTGTCTTGCTACTTTATAGCTTTGTTCGTTTATTTGTATAAGAAAAACCTTGAAGGGGCAGCTCTTCAAGGTTTTAAAATCCAGTCAGGGTAATCCCCAATAGGCGGACACCTCTTTCTTTTTCGCTTAACTCTTCATAGAGTTGCAGGGCTATTTGACTTATATGACTAGCATCCTGTGTTTTTTGAACAATACTTTTTCGTTTAGTAAGAGTTGAAAAGTCTTCGTAGCGGATTTTCAAAATGACAATTTTTCCAGCTTTTTCTTGCTGATTGAGATTGAGAGCGACTCTTTCTGATAGAAGAGTCAGCTCTTTTTTGATATCTTCCTCGGCACGGAGAATCTTCCCGTAGGTTTTCTCCTTCCCGATTGATTTACGGATGCGATTGGATTTGACGGGGGAATTGTGAATACCACGAGCCTTTCGATACAGGTCATAGCCCAGTCTGCCAAAGCGGTCTATTAGGGTCACTTCAGGAACTTCAAGTAAATCAGCGCCAGTAAAAACACCCATTTGATGCAGACGTTCTACTGTCTTTTTTCCTACTCCATGAAACTTGGAAATATCCATTTGTTTGAGAAAATCCTCAGCCTGGTCAGGTAGAATCACTGTCAAACCATGAGGTTTTTGATAATCGCTAGCCATTTTAGCTAAGAATTTGTTATAAGAAACGCCAGCAGAAGCAGTTAGATGGAGTTCTTGCCAGATATCCTCTTGAATGAGGCGAGCGATTTTGACCGCTGACTTGATACCGAGTTTATTTTCTGTTACATCCAAATAGGCTTCGTCAATACTCATAGGTTCAATCAAATCTGTATAGCGCTTAAAAATAGCTCGAATCTGGAGTCCCACAGCTTTGTATTTCTCATAATTTCCTGAGATGAAGACGGCCTGGGGACAACGCTCATAGGCTTCCTTAGAGCTCATGGCTGAATGGACACCAAAAGCTCGCGCCTCATAGCTACAGGTAGAAACGACTCCCCGCCCACCTGTTTGCCGAGGGTCGTTTCCGATAATGACAGGTTTTCCTCTGAGCTTAGGATTATCCCTGATTTCCACGGCAGCAAAAAAGGCATCCATGTCAATATGGATGATTTTTCTTGACAAATCATTTAACAAAGGAAAAATCAACATGCCTAGCCCCCTTTTTACTGCTTATTTTCTTTTATTATACCCTTTTTTCTGAAAAAAGGGAAAAAGGGTATATTTTTTTCAAAAATATAATACAGTTTGGAACAAAACATAGACTGTTTTAGAAAAGAAAGTGTAAAAATAAGGGTTTTCTACTTGTTGAAATCGGTTACTGTGTGTTATACTTGTCTCATGAATGTAACAGATGGTTGTTACTAGAAAGAAAAAAGAGGACATTAACATGGTTGTTAAGACAGTTGTTGAAGCACAAGATATTTTTGACAAAGCTTGGGAAGGCTTCAAAGGCGTAGATTGGAAAGAAAAAGCAAGTGTATCACGCTTCGTACAAGCTAACTACACACCTTATGATGGAGACGAAAGCTTCCTCGCAGGACCAACAGAACGTTCACTTCACATCAAAAAAATTGTAGAAGAAACTAAGGCTCACTACGAAGAAACTCGTTTCCCAATGGACACTCGTCCAACATCTATTGCTGACATTCCAGCAGGATTTATCGATAAAGAAAACGAAGTTATCTTCGGTATCCAAAACGATGAACTCTTCAAATTGAACTTCATGCCAAAAGGTGGTATCCGTATGGCTGAAACTACTTTGAAAGAAAATGGATACGAACCAGACCCAGCTGTTCACGAAATCTTCACCAAATACGTAACAACAGTTAACGATGGTATCTTCCGTGCTTACACTTCAAACATTCGTCGCGCTCGTCACGCTCACACTGTAACTGGTCTTCCAGATGCATACTCACGTGGACGTATCATCGGTGTTTACGCACGTCTTGCTCTTTACGGTGCAGACTACTTGATGCAAGAAAAAGTAAACGATTGGAATGCAATCGAAGAAATCGATGAAGAAACAATCCGTCTTCGTGAAGAAATCAACCTTCAATACCAAGCATTGCAACAAGTTGTTCGCTTGGGTGACCTTTACGGAGTTGACGTTCGCAAACCAGCGATGAACGTTAAAGAAGCTATCCAATGGGTTAACATCGCCTTCATGTCTGTCTGCCGTGTTATCAACGGTGCTGCTACATCTCTAGGTCGTGTGCCAATCGTATTGGACATCTTTGCAGAACGTGACCTTGCTCGTGGTACATTTACTGAATCAGAAATCCAAGAATTCGTTGATGATTTCGTTATGAAACTTCGTACAGTTAAATTTGCTCGTACAAAAGCTTACGACCAATTGTACTCAGGTGACCCAACCTTCATCACAACTTCTATGGCTGGTATGGGTAACGACGGTCGTCACCGTGTTACTAAGATGGACTACCGTTTCTTGAACACCCTTGACAATATCGGTAACTCTCCAGAACCAAACTTGACAGTTCTTTGGACTGACAAATTGCCATACAACTTCCGTCGCTACTGTATGCATATGAGCCACAAACACTCTTCTATCCAATACGAAGGTGTAACAACAATGGCTAAAGACGGATATGGTGAAATGAGCTGTATCTCATGCTGTGTGTCTCCACTTGACCCAGAAAATGAAGAACAACGTCACAACATCCAGTACTTCGGTGCTCGTGTAAACGTATTGAAAGCCCTTCTTACTGGTTTGAACGGTGGTTACGACGATGTTCACAAAGACTACAAAGTATTTGACATCGAACCAATCCGTGACGAAGTTCTTGAATTCGAATCAGTTAAAGCTAACTTTGAAAAATCTCTTGACTGGTTGACTGATACTTACGTAGATGCTTTGAACATCATCCATTACATGACTGATAAGTACAACTACGAAGCTGTTCAAATGGCATTCTTGCCAACTAAACAACGTGCCAACATGGGATTCGGTATCTGTGGATTTGCCAACACTGTTGACACATTGTCAGCTATCAAATACGCTACAGTTAAACCAATCCGTGACGAAAATGGCTACATCTACGATTACGAAACAATCGGTGAATACCCACGTTGGGGTGAAGATGACCCACGTTCAAACGAATTGGCAGAATGGTTGATCGAAGCTTACACAACTCGTCTACGTAGCCACAAACTTTACAAAGATGCAGAAGCTACAGTTTCACTTTTGACTATCACATCTAACGTTGCTTACTCTAAACAAACTGGTAACTCACCAGTCCACAAAGGTGTATACCTCAACGAAGATGGTTCTGTTAACTTGTCTAAACTTGAATTCTTCTCACCAGGTGCTAACCCATCTAATAAAGCTAAAGGTGGATGGTTGCAAAACTTGAACTCACTTTCTAGCCTTGACTTTAGTTATGCGGCTGATGGTATCTCATTGACTACACAAGTATCACCTCGCGCTCTTGGTAAGACTCGTGACGAACAAGTTGATAACTTGGTAACAATCCTTGATGGTTACTTTGAAAACGGTGGACAACACGTTAACTTGAACGTTATGGACTTGAACGATGTTTACGAAAAGATCATGTCAGGTGAAGACGTTATCGTACGTATCTCTGGATACTGTGTAAACACTAAATACCTCACTCCAGAACAAAAAACTGAATTGACACAACGTGTCTTCCACGAAGTTCTTTCAATGGATGATGCCTTGGATGCATTGAGCTAATCAAGTTCTTGAATAATGAAATAAGGAACCCTCGGTCAGTCGACTGAGGGTTGTTTTTGGGCTCTTAAATTCCTTAAGTCAGGTATTGAAATGTCTGACCGGGATTCAAAGATACTTGTTGAGTTGCGGGAGGTATTTGATACTCAATGAAAATCAAAGAGCAAACTAGGAAGCTAGCCGCAGGTTGCTCAAAGCACCGCTTTGAGGTTGTAGATAAGACTGACAAAGTCAGTCACACATATACGGCAAGGCGAAGCTGACGTGGTTTGAATTTTATTTTCGAAGAGTATGAAAATAAAAATACCACACTTTGTAAGACACAAGGTGTGGTTGTATTTTATCTCTTAGACCAAGTTCTCTTCATAAAGAGAAGTAGGATTGGGTAAATCTCTAATCGACCTGCAATCATTGCAAAGGAGAGAAGAATTTTTGAGATAGGACTAAAGATTGAGAAGCTAGAAGTGGTTCCTAGAATAGGTCCGATATTATTGAAACAGCTAAAGACAGCGCTGGTCACAACCAGAAAATCATTGCTATCTAGGCTGACAATAAAGATAAGGGATAGCAAAATCATAGAATAGATGACAAAGTACTTGAGAATCTTATGCTGGGTATCTTTGTCAATTACCGTTTTATTAACATGGAGGGTCAAAACACGGTGGGGTGATAGAATTGACAAAATCTGATTTTTAGCAATTTTTGAAAGGATAAGGCCTCGAATAACCTTGAGTCCACCTGCGGTTGAACCAGCAGAACCACCGATTCCCATAAGGAAGAGAAGGATAAACTGGGAGAAGAGGGGCCAGTTGGTAATGTCTCCGTAACCAAAACCAGTCGTTGTAATGATATTGGAAACCTGGAAGAAGGCCATTTCAAAACTCTTTGAAAATCCTGGATAGAGATAGAGGGTATTGAGGCTAATCAAGCCTGTAGAAAGCAGTACAATGACCAAGTAAGCTCGAAGTTCTTCATCTCCAAAGAAGGCTTTGACGCGACGGAGCATGAGGTAGTAGTAGAGATTGAAATTTACCCCAAAAACCAAAACTCCGATACTAACTAGATAGGTAATCAGTGAGCTACCATAGTGGGCGATTCCATCGTTATAGACTGTAAAACCTCCTGTACCTGCTGTTCCCATGGCAATGACAAAACTATCAAATAGGGGCATGCCAGCCAGATAATAGATGATGACAAAGAGGGAGAAGAGAGCTAGATAAAGGAGATAGAGAATCTGGGCAGTATTTTTGAGTTTGGATACAACCTTGCCAAAAACAGGGCCAGGAACCTCAGCTTTCATCACTTCTAGGTGGCTATTCTTGGCATTGTCCATAATAGCAAGTGCAAAAACAAGCACTCCCATCCCTCCAATCAAGTGGGTAAAACTTCGCCAGAAGAGGAGGGAACGACTGAGAACCGAAACGTCGTTCAGAATAGTTGCTCCAGTAGTTGTAAAGCCAGAACTGATTTCAAAAAAGGCATCGATAACGCTGGGAATTTGCTTAGCAAAAACAAAGGGGAGACCGCCAAAGAAGGACCAAAGGATCCAACAGAGGGCAACAATCAAGACTCCCTCCTTGGCATAAATCCGTTGATTTTTGGGCTTTTGTAAAATTCCTGAACCGCCTAGTAATACGAGAATCCCTATTGTTGAAAAGAGGGCCGTAAAGACTTGGCTCGATTCACGGTAATAGACAGCGACAGACACAGGAACCAAAAGAAGAACAGCTTCAATCAAAAGTAATTTTGAAAGGAGGTAACGAATCATACTTTTATTCATTTCTTACCTCGCGATCAAGTCATAAATCTTGGTGATGTTTGGCAACAAGGTTGTTACTAGGAGCTTGTCTCCAACTTCCAACATATCCTCCCCAGTAGGGAAAATAGTCTTGCCCTTTCGAATGATGGCTGCTATAAGAACCCCTTTTTTTAGTTTTAGTTGAGAAAGAGGTTTGGAAGTCATTTTATTAGCTTCCTTGATATGAAATTGCAGGGTTTCGATTTGGCCATTGGCTAGATGGTGCATGGCCTGAAGGTCTGAATACTGGGCATTAACCCGACCACGAATAAAGTGCATAATCGTATCTACAGCGATGCTTTTAGGTGTGATGATACTTGAAAAATCAGGCGCATTGATAATTTCGAGGAGACTGGTACGATTGACCTTGGTGATATTTTTTTGTACACCTACCCTGTCAAGGAACATAGAGGTAATCAGATTTTCCTCATCAACCCCTGTTAGAGTCGCAACGGCATCATAGTTTTGAGCACTTTCTTCCAGCAGGATATCTTTTGCGGTACCATCTCCTTGAACGATGTAGAGGTTTGGGAATTTCTCGCTAAAGAAGCTAGCGATTTCAGGATTGATTTCAATAACCTTGGTATCAATACGACTGTCTTTTAGGATACCTAGTAGATAATAGGCGATTCTACCAGCTCCAACAATAAGAAGGCTCTTCACGGCACGAGATTTAAAATAATTATGGAAGAGCATCATATCAACACGGTTACCAGTGACAAAGATTCTATCTTTATCCTGTATGGTCATGTCACCGCTTGGAATGATAATTTGATGATCCCTCTCTATCGCACAGACAATAACATTGCCAAATTTTTTACGAAAATCAGAAATGGGCATTTGGCAAAGACCGCTGGAAGATTTAACAGTGAATTCCATGAGGCTAACGCGTCCACCAAAGAAACGTTCGACAGAGAGGGCGTTGGGGAAGTCAATGATATTCGCGATAGCGCGGGCAGCCAAGAGCTCAGGGTTAACGATAAGAGAAAAACCGAGAATATTCTTTTCCTTGAAATAAGAGTTAGAATATTCAGGGTTCCGCACCCGAACGATGGTCTCTTTAGCTCCCATTTTTTTGGCTAGAACGGCTGCAATCATGTTCACTTCATCGTATTCAGTCAGGGCAATAAAGATATCACAATCCTGGACACTGGCTTGCTCAAGGATGGTAAAATCGGCCCCGTTACCAAGGATACCCATGATATCAAAGCGATTAACAATATGATTGAGAACAGCTTCGTCTTGCTCAATCAGCAAAACATCATGCTTTTCTGCAACCAAGGAGCGACAGAGGGCAGAACCAACTTTTCCCCCTCCGACAAGGATAATTTTCATAATAAAACCTACTTTTTCATGATGTAACTATCATACCTTTTTTCAAGAAAAAATGCACCTACTAGCTAATAACAAGAGCTTTTAGTAGGAAATTTGCTATAAGGTAAAACTATACCCTAATCAATTGAAATAGCTATTAGCGACTTTCTCTGAAATATGGTATGATAAAGGATATACAAGGAGATAAAATGAATAATAATTTACTGGTATTACAATCAGACTTTGGTCTGGTTGATGGTGCGGTATCGGCTATGATTGGAGTGGCTTTAGAAGAATCTCCAACCTTAAAAATTCATCATTTGACGCACGATATCACGCCTTATAATATTTTTGAGGGGAGCTATCGTCTCTTTCAGACGGTAGATTACTGGCCTGAGGGAACGACATTTGTATCGGTGGTCGATCCAGGTGTCGGCTCGAAACGTAAGAGTGTAGTTGCCAAGACTGTAAAAAATCAATACATTGTCACGCCAGACAATGGAACGCTTTCTTTTATCAAGAAACACGTTGGTATTGTAGCCATTCGTGAAATTTCTGAAGTGGCCAATAGACGTCAAAACACAGAGCATTCTTATACCTTCCACGGTCGTGATGTCTATGCCTATACTGGTGCTAAACTAGCCAGTGGTCACATTAGTTTTGAGGAAGTGGGGCCAGAGCTCAGTGTGGATCAGATTGTGGAGCTTCCAGTCGTAGAGACCATCATAGAAGATTATCTAGTGAAGGGAGCTATTGATATTCTGGATGTGCGTTTTGGTTCGCTTTGGACCTCTATCACGCGAGAAGAATTTTACAAGCTGGAACCAGCATTCGGTGACCGTTTTGAGGTGACTATCTATCATGCAGATATGCTGGTCTATCAAAATCAGGTTGTTTATGGCAAATCATTTGTGGATGTGAGAATTGGGCAACCCATCCTTTACATCAACTCTCTCTATCGTTTAGGTCTGGCTATCAACCAAGGTTCCTTTGCCAAGGCCTATAATGTGGGTGTCGGTTCATCTTGGACCATTGAAATAAAGAAAATAGAAGGATAAAATAGGAGAATATAGATGAAAAATCAATCAATTAAACAAGTTGTTGCTATCGGTGTTGGAGCTGCGCTCTTTGTTGTCATCGGGATGATCAGTATTCCAACGCCTGTTCCAAATACAAGCATCCAGCTTCAGTATGCGGTACAGAGCCTCTTGTCTATTATTTTTGGCCCTCTAGTGGGACTACTTGTTGGTTTAATTGGGCATGCGGTGAAGGACTCTCTTGCTGGCTACGGTCTATGGTGGACTTGGATTATTGCTAGTGGTCTCTTTGGTCTAGCTGTAGGTCTCTTTAGAAAATACATTCGAGTAACACAGGGTGTTTTTGAGTTGAAGGATATTGTCTTCTTTAACCTCATTCAGATTGTTGCAAATGCTCTTGTTTGGGGTGTCTGGGCACCACTTGGAGATGTTGTGATTTACCAAGAAGCGGCAGAAAAAGTATTTGCCCAAGGGATTGTTGCGGGAATTGCTAATGCTGTAACTGTAGCTATCGCAGGTACCCTTCTCTTGCTAGCTTATTCACGTACGCAGACTCGTTCAGGAAGTTTGAAAAAGGATTAACATAAAGGAAAAGGCTGGGCAACCAGTCTTTTTCGATGTTTATAGACTAGTCAGGTAACCAGTCTAGGCTAGGAATCTTGTTGGTGCTAAGTTTTTAAGAGAAGAGTCTGCAAGAAGGGGTAGATTTATGATAAAATAGAAGTCTAAGAAGCGAATGAAGAGAGTAAGATGAAAGAAGCTATAATTGAGTGGAAGGATTTCTCTTTCCAGTATGAAAGTCAACAAGAACCGACCTTGCAAGGGGTGGATTTGACCATTTATAAGGGAGAAAAAGTCTTAATTGTTGGACCATCTGGGTCAGGTAAGTCTACCTTGGGGCAGTGTTTGAATGGGATTATTCCCAATATTTACAAGGGTAAGAAGTCTGGAGAATTTTTGATCAAGGGGCAAGCAGCCTTTGATATGAGCATCTATGACAAATCTCATCTGGTTAGCACAGTTTTGCAGGATACAGATGGGCAGTTTATCGGTCTGTCTGTGGCAGAGGATTTGGCTTTTGCTCTGGAAAATGATGTGACAGCTCTAGATGAGATGAAAAGTCGTGTTCATAAATGGGCTGAAAAGTTGGATCTCCTCTCTTTACTGTCTCAGCGTCCTCAGGATTTGTCTGGCGGTCAAAAGCAGCGAGTTAGTCTAGCTGGTGTCTTGATTGATGAGAGTCCGATTCTCTTGTTTGATGAGCCACTCGCCAATCTGGATCCCAAGTCAGGTCAGGATATTATCGAATTGATTGACCAAATTCATAAGGAAGAGGGGACGACGACCCTTATTATTGAACATCGTTTGGAGGATGTTCTGCATCGCCCTGTGGATCGGATTGTCTTGATAAACGATGGTCGTATCCTCTTTAATGGGAGCCCTAATCAGTTACTGGCGACTGATTTATTGACCCAAAATGGAATCCGAGAACCTCTTTATCTAACGACTCTCCGTCAATTGGGTGTGGATTTAGTCAAGGAAAAACAGTTAGCAAATCTGGATAACTTGTCTATCTCAAAAGGGCAGGTTCAGTTACAGACGGAACTGGCAAAAGAGATTCCAGATTTACAGTCACTCTTTAGACTAGAGGATGTGTCTTTTTCTTATGACGATAGACCAATTTTGAAATCCATTTGTCTGGATATTAAAAAGGGTGAAAAGATTGCCATTGTCGGAAAAAATGGGGCTGGGAAATCAACTCTAGCCAAGGCCTTAAGTAGCTTTATTCAGACGGAAGGTCGCTATCTTTGGGAAGGACAGGATATAAAAGGAGATTCTGTTGCAGAGCGGGCGGAACGAGTAGGCTATGTGCTGCAAAATCCCAATCAAATGATTTCAACCAATATGATTTTTGATGAGGTGGCTCTAGGGCTTCGTTTGCGAGGTGTGGATGAGAAGGAAATTGAAACGAGAGTCTATGAAACTTTGAAAATCTGTGGTCTTTATGAATTCCGTAATTGGCCTATTTCTGCCCTTTCGTTTGGACAGAAAAAACGTGTGACTATTGCCTCAATTTTGGTCTTAGGAGCTGAAATCATTCTCCTAGATGAACCGACTGCAGGTCAAGACCAGAAGAACTATACTGAGATTATGGAATTTCTCGAAGAGTTGCATCAAAAAGGGCATACCATTGTCATGATTACTCATGATATGCAATTGATGCTGGATTATTCAGATCGAGCCCTTGTCATGGTGGATGGGGAGCTGATTGCCGATACTGATCCAGCTAGTCTTTTGAGCAATCCTGAGTTGTTAGTAAAAGCCAACCTAAAAGAAACTTCAATCTTCAACTTGGCCAAGAAACTAGACGTGGATCCACTTGCGTTAACGGCATTTTACAAAGAAAGGAGAGAAGGATGCAAGCTAAATTAATTGGTTACCAGCATAGAGATACTGTGATTCATCGCTTGTCAGGAGCTGGTAAACTCCTCTTTTTCATTCTCGTATCATTGGCGGCCATGATTAGCTATGATACCAGACTGCTTGTTCTGATTGCCATTTTTTCGGTTTTTCTCCTCTATTTGTCAGAAATCCGCTTTAAAGATGTTTCCTTTGTAGCCGTTTTTGCGACGGTATTTGCCGTTTTAAACGTTTTGATGGTCTATCTCTTTTCTCCCGAGTATGGGGTTGGACTTTACGGAGAAAGAAGTGTGATTTGGCAGGGAATCGGTGCCTACACTCTGACCAGTCAAGAGCTCTTTTATCTACTAAATCTGGCCATTAAGTACCTTTGCACCATTCCTCTGGCTATTATCTTTTTGATGACAACTCATCCTAGTCAGTTTGCTTCTAGTTTAAATCAAATTGGTGTGCCTTATAAGATTGCCTATTCTGTCAGCCTGACTTTGCGCTATATTCCAGATTTGCAGGAAGAATTCTTTACCATCAAGATGTCTCAGGAAGCGCGTGGGATGGAATTATCCAAGAAAGCTTCTCTTATCCAACGAATCAAAGGCAATCTGCGCATTATCACTCCCTTGATTTTTAGCTCGCTAGAACGCATTGATACCATCGCGACCGCCATGGAGCTTCGCCGCTTTGGGAAAGAGAAAAAACGCACATGGTATAGTTATCAGGCCTTGAAAAAAGGTGATTATCTTACCTTGCTCTTGGCAGCCTTGTTTTTAGTAGCTAGTTTACTACTTATTTTGCAGAATCAGGGACGATTTTACAACCCTTGGAAATAGCTTGAAAAAATTGAAAAAATCAAGTCGTTTCTATTGACAATGATTCTGAAAGTGTTATACTAAGAAAGTAGTTTCGCTGATTTACTTCAAACCTGTTGTGAGGTAAGTTAACGATGCCTTAACCACGCTGTTTGCTGAGCTTGACTCCGGGCAGTGTGGCTATTTTTTTGCAATGGTGAAAGGAAGCAAGTCATGACAAATCACATTGTATTATTTGAACCACAAATTCCACAAAATACAGGCAATATCGCGCGTACTTGCGCTGCGACCAATTCTCCCCTCCACATCATCAAGCCAATGGGCTTTCCTATTGACGACCGCAAGATGAAGCGAGCTGGTTTGGATTATTGGGATAAGCTAGAGATTTATTTTTACGAGAGTTTGGAGGATTTCATGTCTCAGATGAAGGGAAAACTCTATCTGATTTCGAAATTCGCTGAGAAAGTGTATTCTGAGGTGGATTTATCGACTAACGAAGACCATTATTTTCTCTTTGGACGTGAAGACAAGGGCTTGCCGGAGGACTTTATGCGAGAACATCCTGAAAAGGCTCTCCGTATTCCCATGAATGATGAACATGTCCGCAGTCTCAATGTGTCTAATACCGTCTGCATGATTGTCTACGAAGCCCTCCGCCAGCAGAACTTTGCAGGTCTTGAGCTCGTTCATACCTATGAAGTGGATAAATTGAAATAAAAAATGAAAATGAACAAAATGCTTGCGCTTGCAAGCGTTTTTTGTTATGATAAAAGAGTCTTCAGGGCAGGGTGTGATTCCCGACCGGCGGTAAATTTGACTAGCTATTTTAGCTTTCTCGTTGTTGTCTTGTCTCGATATACTTTAAGTATTATCTTCGACTGCGACGCCTAGATAAATCTAAAATATCTTAGCCAAATAAGTCCGCGAGCGCAAGCTGATGTGGTGAGATTCCACAACCGACAGTATAGTCTGGATGGGAGAAGACGAAAGAATAGCTTTGTCTGTTCTGATGGATTTATAGCTAGATTGTAACCGCTTGCTTTAGTTTGCTTTGATAAAGTGAGAGGGAACTTTTGGGATATAAAAAGTGAGAATAGATAGAGGAATCCTTTCCAACTTCTTCTGATTTTATAGAAAATTGGAGGAACCTGTTATGACAAACACACGTCGACTTTCGACCATTGCGATCTTATCAGCCATCTCATTTGTGCTGATGTACTTTGACTTTCCGCTTTTACCAGCGGCATCCTTCCTCAAGATCGAATTTAGTATCTTGCCAGTCCTTGTGGGTCTGGTGGTCATGGATTTGCCTGCTGCTCTAGGAATCCTCTTGCTTCGCTCACTCTTGAAATTGCTTCTTAACAGCCAAGGAGTGAATACTTACATTGGTTTGCCGATGAATATCGTGGCTTTGGGAGTTTTTGTCATCGTATTTGCTTTGATTTGGAAAAAGGAACGGACAACCCTTCGTTTCCTACTAGGCTCTCTAGCTGGAACTATTGGCTTGACCGTAGCTATGTTGGTTCTCAACTATGTTTACGCTGTTCCTTTGTACGCTAAGTTTGCTAACTTTGATATTGGAAAAATTTTGGGACTTTCCAACTACCTAATGACCATGGTATTACCTTTTAACTTGATTGAGGGTATTATCTTTTCCGTTTCATTCTGGTTGTTGTATGTTCTCTTGAAACCAACCTTAAAACATTATGAAAGATAAACAAACATTTTTAATGAAGGGCAGTTTTGCCCTTTTACTTTTCGTTATTCTTGGCTACATGGTCAAATTTTACCCTGAAACGCTGGTCGGTTTTGACCAACCGATACAGACTGCCGTTCGAGGAGACTTGCCAGATTACTTGACTATTCTTTTCCGAGCCATCACACGCCTGATTGATATCCCAGTGATTATCACTTGGGTTGTCATCGTAGCCTTTATCTTTTATCGTAAGCGGTGGAAGATAGAAAGTTTCTTCATGCTAGGGAATTTGGCTTTGGCTGGTCTTTTAATCGTGACCTTTAAAAATATCTACCAGCGCCCACGACCAGCTATTTTACACTTGGTTGAGGAGAAGGGATTTTCCTTCCCAAGCGGCCATTCTCTGGCTGTAACCTTGCTGGTCGGTTCTCTGATTGTCATTCTCAGTCAACGGATTAAAAATCCAGTCTGGAGAAAAATCGTGCAAATCGTCCTTGGTCTCTACCTAGTCAGTGTGCTGGTATCAAGGGTCTATCTGGGAGTTCACTATCCATCAGATGTCCTTGCCAGTCTCTGTGTGGGCTTGGGAGTCCTGTTTATCGAGTTTCCCTTCTATGACAAGCTCCGATTCCAATGGCGATTTAAAGGCAAGCAGAAGTGAGTATCAAATTCCTTTGAGGAGAAAGAAATGAAAGTCAATATAGCAGATCTTCATCCGACTCAACTATACTTATCAGAAAAGAAGTTGCAAGATATTCAGATGCTTTACCAGTCGGCAGAAACAATCCAAGTCGATCCAATCAGTATTCTTGCCTTTGGAAATTGCTTGTTGATTACAGATGGACATCACAGGGCTTATCAGGCTTTATTGGCAGGTCGGGATACGATTTCTGCTGAGTGGGATAGAGATGGTGGTGATGAACTATATCATCTCTATGCGCAAGCTTGTGAGGAAAGAATGATTTACTCTGTTCTGGATTTAAAAAATCATATCTTAGCTCAAGATGAGTATGAAGCAAAATGGTATAACTGGTGTGATGGTTTTAATCAAGCAGCAACTCTCTTATTGAAAAGGAAAGCAGATGAAACAGGCCTTATAAATAGGTAGTGCATTGTGTCTTGTTCCTTTTTATACTGAAATTAATCTAATCTAACTTGTTTTTTAACTCAAAATCTGATAAACTATGTAGTAATTGAATAGAAATCTGCAAGACTAGTAACTCAAGGGAAGTATATCAGGGAGGAGAGCCGTGACTGCAAGCTCTCTATATGAAAGCTGGGTGAATTCACTTGCGCATGGATTTAGAAATGAAGGTCTGACTTGTCAGATGAAAACGGATGGTACCGCGTGTCAACGCTCCGAGTGGAGTTTTTGGCATGTGGTTTTCTTTTTATCTACGAGAGACTGATGGAGGAATTATGTCAACTATTGAAGAACAATTAAAAGCGCTTCGTGAAGAAACGCTGGCTAGCTTGAAGCAGATTACTGCTGAAAATAAAAAAGAGATGCAAGATTTGCGTGTCTCTGTCCTTGGTAAAAAGGGATCGCTCACTGAAATCCTCAAAGGGATGAAAGATGTCTCTGCTGAGATGCGTCCGATTATCGGGAAACATGTCAATGAAGCGCGTGATGTCTTGACAGCAGCTTTTGAAGAAACTGCTAAGCTTTTGGAAGAAAAGAAAGTTGCAGCTCAATTAGCAAGTGAGAGTATCGATGTGACCCTTCCAGGTCGTCCAGTTGCGACTGGTCACCGCCACGTCCTCACACAAACCAGTGAAGAAATCGAAGATATCTTCATCGGTATGGGTTACCAAGTCGTGGATGGTTTTGAAGTGGAGCAAGACTACTATAACTTTGAGCGTATGAACCTTCCCAAAGACCACCCAGCTCGCGATATGCAGGATACTTTCTATATCACTGAAGAAATCTTGCTCCGTACCCACACGTCTCCAGTTCAGGCGCGTGCTATGGATGCCCATGATTTTTCTAAAGGTCCTTTGAAGATGATCTCGCCAGGGCGTGTGTTCCGTCGTGATACGGACGATGCGACTCACAGTCACCAGTTCCACCAAATCGAAGGCTTGGTTGTTGGGAAGAACATTTCTATGGCAGATCTTCAAGGAACCCTGCAGTTGATTGTCCAAAAAATGTTCGGTGAAGAGCGTCAAATCCGTCTGCGTCCATCCTACTTCCCATTCACAGAGCCATCTGTTGAGGTGGATGTTTCTTGCTTTAAGTGTGGTGGAGAAGGTTGTAACGTATGTAAGAAAACAGGTTGGATCGAGATTATGGGTGCTGGTATGGTTCACCCACGTGTTCTTGAAATGAGTGGTATCGATGCGACTGTTTACTCTGGCTTTGCCTTTGGTCTTGGTCAAGAGCGTGTAGCCATGCTCCGTTACGGAATCAACGATATCCGTGGATTCTACCAAGGAGATGTTCGCTTCTCAGAACAGTTTAAATAATGATTAGAAAAGTAGAAATTGCAGATGTTGAGGTGTTGGCTAAAATTGCCAAACAAACTTTTCGTGAAACATTTGCGCATGATAATACGGAAGAGCAGTTACAGGAATACTTTGAAGAGGCTTATAGTCTGAAAACTTTGTCAACTGAGTTGGAAAATCCAGATTCCGAAACCTATTTCATTATGCATGAAGAGGAGATAGCTGGTTTTCTCAAAGTCAACTGGGGAAGTGCTCAAACTGAGAGAGAATTAGAGGACGCTTTTGAAATTCAACGCCTCTATGTTCTACAAAAATTTCAAGGATTTGGACTAGGTAAGCAACTGTTTGAATTCGCACTTGAACTTGCTACCAAAAATAGTTTTTCCTGGGCTTGGTTAGGTGTTTGGGAGCATAATACAAAAGCTCAAGCGTTTTATAACCGATATGGTTTTGAAAAATTTAGCCAACATCATTTTATGGTTGGTCAAAAAGTAGATACAGATTGGTTACTGAAAAAGAAATTAAGGTAAGAAGAGGATTCTTCTATTGAAATGATAGGAAAGGAAAAGAACTAGAGTGACAACGGTCATTCTGGAGAACTAAATTATGCTTGTATCTTATAAATGGTTAAAAGAATTGGTGGACATTGATGTGCCATCACAAGAGTTGGCTGAAAAAATGTCAACCACAGGGATCGAGGTAGAAGGTGTCGAATCACTGGCTGCCGGTCTCTCAAAAATTGTCGTCGGTGAGGTCTTGTCTTGCGAAGATGTGCCAGAAACTCATCTTCATGTTTGTCAGGTTAACGTTGGCGAAGAAGAAACCCGTCAGATCGTTTGTGGTGCCCTAAATGTGCGTGCTGGTATCAAGGTTATGGTGGCACTTCCGGGAGCCCGTATCGCTGACAATTACAAGATCAAAAAAGGGAAAATCCGTGGTTTGGAGTCACTTGGGATGATCTGTTCACTTGGTGAATTGGGAATTTCTGACTCAGTTGTACCTAAGGAATTCGCAGATGGTATTCAAATCTTGCCAGAAAATGCCCTTCCTGGGGATGAAGTCTTCTCTTACCTAGACTTGGATGATGAAATCATCGAACTTTCCATCACACCAAACCGTGCAGACGCTCTTTCTATGCGTGGAGTGGCTCATGAAGTGGCAGCCATCTATGACAAGGCAGTCAACTTTAAAGAATTTACTCTAACAGAAACTAATGAAGCTGCGGCAGATGCCCTTTCTGTCAGCATTGAGACAGACAAAGCGCCTTACTATGCCGCTCGTATCTTGGATAATGTGACTATCGCACCAAGTCCACAATGGTTGCAAAACCTTCTCATGAACGAAGGAATCCGTCCAATCAATAACGTAGTGGACGTGACCAACTACATCCTTCTCTACTTTGGTCAACCAATGCACGCCTTTGACTTGGATACCTTTGAAGGGAGTGACATCCGTGTGCGTGAAGCGCACGCTGGTGAAAAATTGGTGACCTTGGATGGCGAAGAACGTGACTTGGACGTGAATGACTTAGTTATCACTGTCGCAGACAAGCCAGTAGCCCTTGCAGGTGTCATGGGCGGTCAAGCAACAGAAATCTCTGATAAATCTAGTCGTGTCGTCCTTGAAGCTGCAGTCTTCAACGGAAAATCTATCCGCAAGACCAGTGGTCGCCTCAACCTTCGTTCTGAGTCATCTTCTCGCTTTGAAAAAGGCATCAATGTGGCAACAGTCAATGAAGCCCTTGATGCGGCAGCTAGCATGATTGCAGAACTTACAGGTGCGACGGTGCGTAAAGGTATCGTTTCAGCGGGTGAGCTTGATACCTCTGATGTGAAAGTTTCTTCAACTCTTGCTGATGTTAACCGTGTCCTCGGAACTGAGCTTTCTTATGCTGATGTAGAAGACGTCTTCCGTCGTCTTGGCTTTGGTCTTTCTGGAAATGCAGACAGCTTTACAGTCAGCGTACCACGTCGTCGTTGGGATATCACAATAGAAGCAGATCTCTTTGAAGAAATCGCTCGTATCTATGGATATGACCGCTTGCCAACTAGTCTACCAAAAGACGATGGGACAGCTGGTGAATTGACTGCGACACAAAAACTTCGCCGTCAGGTTCGTACGATTGCTGAAGGAGCAGGTTTGACAGAAATCATCACCTATGCTCTAACAACTCCTGAAAAAGCAGTTGAGTTTACGGCTCAACCAAGTAACCTTACTGAACTCATGTGGCCAATGACAGTGGACCGTTCTGTCCTCCGTCAAAATATGATTTCTGGTATCCTTGATACGGTGGCTTATAACGTAGCTCGTAAGAATAAAAACTTGGCCCTTTATGAGATTGGAAAAGTCTTTGAACAAACTGGTAATCCAAAAGAAGAACTTCCAAATGAGATTAATAGCTTTGCCTTTGCCTTGACAGGCTTGGTTGCTGAAAAAGATTTCCAAACAGCAGCAGTTCCAGTTGATTTCTTCTATGCTAAAGGAATCCTTGAAGCCCTATTTACTCGCTTGGGACTAGAAGTGACCTATACGGCAACATCTGAAATCGCTAGCCTTCACCCAGGTCGTACAGCCGTGATTTCACTCGGTGACCAAGTTCTTGGTTTCCTTGGGCAAGTGCATCCAGTCACTGCTAAGGCTTACGATATTCCAGAAACGTATGTAGCTGAGCTCAACCTTTCAGCCATCGAAGCTGCCCTTCAACCAGCTGCTCCATTTGTGGAAATCACGAAATTCCCAGCAGTCAGCCGTGACGTTGCCCTTCTCCTCAAGGCAGAAGTGACTCATCAAGAAGTTGTGGACGCTATCCAAGCTACCGGCGTGAAACGTTTGACAGATATCAAACTCTTTGACGTCTTCTCAGGCGAAAAATTGGGATTTGGTATGAAGTCAATGGCTTATAGCTTGACTTTCCAAAATCCAGAAGATAGCTTAACGGACGAAGAAGTCGCACGCTACATGGAAAAAATCCAAGCATCGCTTGAAGAAAAAGTCAATGCAGAAGTGCGTTAACTTATCAATCCATCCTTCGGGGTGGATTTTTGCTTTTCAAATAACAATTCGGGATCAAAAATAGACAGTTAAGGAACAGAGAAGATAAATTGGAGTTTACCAGTGTATAATGTACTCATAACTCAAAGTACCCTAAGATTTTTTACTAAAATGAGGATGATAAAAATGGACAGAAATCATTGTAAAGGCTATCAAAAAGGAGTATAATGAGTGCAAGACATTTCGGAGGTGAAAGATGCTAGAAGTAAGAAGTCTAGAGAAAAGTTTTGGATCCAAGCAAGTTTTGTTTGGTATTGACTTTCAGGCACGACCAGGTCGTATTTTGGGATTAGTCGGGAAAAACGGTGCTGGGAAGACAACGATTTTCCACAGTATTTTGAAGTTTTTAGAATACCAAGGAGAAATCAGTCTAGATGGTCAGGATATTCGTCAAGAGACCTACACTCGGATTGGCTATCTGCCTGAAGAACGCAGTCTCATGCCTAAATTGACAGTCCTTGAACAAGTTCGCTACTTGGCGACTCTAAAAGGTATGGATGCCAAGGAAGTCAAGGAAAAACTCCCTCAATGGATGAAGAGGTTGGAAGTGAAAGGAAAGCTGACAGATAAAATCAAGAGCCTGTCAAAAGGAAATCAGCAGAAGATTCAGCTCATCATTACTCTGATTCATGAGCCAGACTTGATTATCTTGGATGAGCCTTTCAGTGGCTTGGATCCAGTCAATACTGAATTGCTCAAGCAAGTCATCTTTCAGGAAAAAGAGCGCGGAGCAACCATTATCTTTTCTGACCATGTCATGACCAACGTCGAGGAGCTTTGTGACGATATTCTCATGATTCGAGATGGCCGTGTGGTCTTGCATGGGCCGGTCCAGGATGTCCGCAATCAATACGGGAAAACGCGTCTCTTTGTTTCAAGTGAACGAAGTAAGGAAGAATTGGAAAATCTTCCTCATGTCAAACAGGTGAGTTTGACCAAACAAGGCAGTTGGAAATTGATCTTAGAGGATGAGAGCGCTGGAAGGGAACTCTTCCCAATCTTGACTCAGGGGCAATACATCGCAACCTTTGACCAGCAAGCGCCAACAATTGATGAAATCTTTAAACTAGAATCAGGGGTGGAAGTATGAGAAATATGTGGGTTGTAATGAAGGAAACCTATCTTCGACACATCAAGTCGTGGAGTTTCTTCTTTATGGTGATTTCGCCGTTCCTCTTTTTAGCCTTATCTGTAGGAATTGGCTACCTCCAAGGGTCTTCTATGGCCAAGAATAGCAAGATAGCAGTAGTAACAACAGTGCCATCTGTGGAAGAAGGGCTCAAGGGTACTAATGGTATCAACTTTGATTATAAGGATGAAGCCAGTGCCCAAACTGCTATCAAGGATGAGAAAATCAAGGGTTACCTAACCGTCGACCAAGAGGACAGCGCCATCAAGGCCGTCTATCATGGTGAAACCTCTCTTGAAAGTGGCATCAAACTAGCTGTAACCAATAGACTAAATGAACTGCAATACCAACTCAATCGTTCGGCAGCTAATTTGTCTCAAGAACAGGAAAAACGCCTGAGTCAAACCGTTGATTTTACTGAGAAGATTGATGAATCTAAGGAAAACAAAAAAATTGTTCAAACCATTGCGGCCGCAGGGCTTGGTTTCTTCCTTTATATGATTTTGATTACCTATGCTAGTGTCACTGCTCAGGAAGTGGCTAGCGAGAAAGGAACCAAAATCATGGAGGTGGTCTTCTCTAGTATCCGAGCTAGTTATTATTTCTACGCTCGCATGCTGGCTCTGCTTCTTGTGATTTTGACCCATATTGGCATTTACGTCGTGGGTGGACTTGCTGCCATTCTTCTCTTTAAAGACCTACCAATCTTGGCACAATCTGGTATTTTAAACCATATAGGAGAGGCTTTCTCGCTCAACACCTTATTGTTTGTCTTGGTTAGCCTCTTTATGTACGTTGTTTTAGCAGCCTTCCTAGGTTCTATGGTTTCTCGTCCTGAGGACTCAGGAAAAGCCTTGTCGCCTTTGATGATTTTGATTATAGGTGGTTTTTTTGGAGTGACAGCTCTAGGTGCAGCTGGTGACAATCTCATCTTGAAGATTGGTTCATATATTCCCTTTATTTCGACCTTCTTCATGCCATTTAGAGCCATTAATGGCTATGCAAATGGGTTAGAAGCTTGGATTTCGCTTGCGATTACGATTGCTTTTGCAGTAACTGCAACAGTCTTTATCGGACGTATGTATGCTAGTCTCGTTCTGCAAACAGATGATTTGGGACCTTGGAAAACCTTTAAACGTGCCTTATCTTATAAATAGAAGAGCCTCGCGAAAGCGAGGTTTTTAGAGATAAAAAGAGTGGAATTCAGAAAAATATTTTTCATATCTATTGACTTTTAGGGGTGAAATTTGGTATTATAGTAGGCGGTATTGTTTACCCCATTTGAAAGGCCCCGGAACCTTCCAAATACTTTTCGATGGGAAGGAACACCCATCACCGTAAACAAAAATCGAACTATATATAGGAGAAATCATGAACAAAACAACATTTATGGCTAAACCAGGCCAAGTTGAACGTAAATGGTACGTAGTTGACGCAACTGATGTACCACTTGGACGTCTTTCTGCAGTAGTTGCTAGCGTACTTCGCGGAAAAAACAAACCAACATTTACACCACATACTGATACAGGTGACTTTGTGATTGTTATCAATGCTGAAAAAGTTAAATTGACTGGTAAAAAAGCAACTGATAAAATCTACTACACTCACTCAAACCACCCAGGTGGATTGAAACAAATCTCTGCAGGTGAACTTCGTTCTAAAAATGCAGTACGTTTGATCGAGAAATCAGTTAAAGGTATGCTTCCACACAATACTCTTGGACGCGCTCAAGGTATGAAGTTGAAAGTATTTGTTGGAGCTGAGCACACTCACGCTGCACAACAACCAGAAGTTCTTGATATTTCAGGACTTATCTAAGGAAAGGAACAATAAAGTATGTCACAAGCACAATATGCAGGTACTGGACGTCGTAAAAACGCTGTTGCACGCGTTCGCCTTGTTCCAGGAACTGGTAAAATCACTGTTAACAAAAAAGATGTTGAAGAGTACATCCCACACGCTGACCTTCGTCTTGTAATCAACCAACCATTCGCAGTTACTTCAACTGCAGGTTCATACGACGTTTTCGTTAACGTTGTAGGTGGTGGATACGCTGGTCAATCAGGAGCTATCCGTCATGGTATCGCTCGTGCCCTTCTTCAAGTAGACCCAGACTTCCGCGATTCATTGAAACGCGCAGGACTTCTTACACGTGACTCACGTAAAGTTGAACGTAAGAAACCAGGTCTTAAGAAAGCTCGTAAAGCATCACAATTCTCAAAACGTTAATCAATACGATTATATCAACGTTTCAAAGCACTTTGCAAAAATTTTGCAAAGTGCTTTTTTGTCGATTTTTGAGCTCAAATAGCTTTGTGATAACCTTCTGATAACCTCTTCTAAATTTTTAAAATCATGATTTATTTTGCTTTATTGAGATAGTCTGCAAATTTGTCAATAGAGTTTTTCTCACCAGTTTTTGTGGTGTGAGTATAGACATCTAATGTCACCTGACTGCTTGCATGACCGAGACGTTTTGATGTATTAGAAGGATCGATTCCAATTTCAGACATAAGTGTTGCATGTGTATGTCTAAACCCATGTGGGCTAATTGGTTTTAATTTATGCTTTTTAATAATTCGATTCAGTACGTTATTAATGTAATCAGCATGCAAAGGTTCAATTTTGTCATTACTTGATATGTAAGAGAACATATATTCATCACTAATATTCAGCTTTGTAAGAGGAAGCTGAGATTGTTCTTTCAGATAGAAATTTCTCCATTGCTTAATAATATCGATTGTCTCATCATCAAGATAGATTGTACGAACTGAAGATTCATTCTTTGTGCTCTTTTCAATCGCTTTACCGTCAATTCTTCCTAGACTTTTATCTATGTTCAATAGATTGCTGTCAAAGTTAATATCAGCCCATTTTAAAGCGTATAACTCCCCTTTTCGTAGTCCACTAAATGCAAGCAGTCTAAATAAAGCAAAATGTTTAAATGGCTCAGTTTCTTTCACTATATCAAGGAAATGATGTAATTCCTCCAGAGACCAAAAATTATCTGATCTAGTTTTTTTGATTTTAGGCATGATAACATTCTTCATTGGATTTCGATCAATGTAGTTCATGTTGATTGCAAAATCAAAAATTTTTGAGGTATAGGATTTTATCTGTTTGATATTTTTGAAAGTCTGAGATTTTTGTGTAATAAAGTTTTGACAGTCTAAAGGACTGATTTGGTCAACAAATTTATCTCCAAATATTGGTAGAATATGTATTCGATAGATATTCTTAGTTTGGGAAGAAGTTGTTTCTTCAACGGTACCAACATAGGCCTTAAACCATTCTTGATAAAGTTCTTTATAAGTGACTTTGGGGTTAGGTTTGTCGGTATTTACTGTGGGGGCAACGACACCAGCTTCTAAACGAGCTTCGTACAATTTTGCCTCTTTTTTGGTTTTGAACCCTCTCTTTAAGTGCCTTTTTTTCTTTCCATAAGCATCTAAGCCAATGTAAAAGCTGACATAGTAAAGGATTCCTTTTTTTGTTTTGTATTTGTGTATAGACATTTTTTCTCCGTATCTAAGTTTTCGGAGCTTATGTAATCGAGAAATGAGTGTCTATCTATTTTTTCTATCTTCTTGGCGGATAGCGTATTCGTCTGTTTTAATCCAGCTCTGCCAAACTTTAGAATCTTTATTTTGGTGATTCATATAATCTATAAACTCAGACATAAAACGTTTGTTTTTCTCAGCTAGGTATTCTGAGAATATATGACGAAATTCATCTGAAAAACTATCATCAAGTGGTAGTGTTAATGCCCTTTCGCCAAATTCGATACTCTTCTTTAACTTCTCCATATCGCTTTTAAAAGGTGTCACAGAACCAATTTTAGATGTTTTGAAACTATCTGTAACAATTTTAAGATTTGATGGAGCGTGTGGGTTGCTATCAAGTCCCATAATGTAAGCGACGGAAACATTAAAGTATTTTGCCAATTTTTCAGCATTATCTTTTTTAGGTTTGCGGATTCCTTGATTGTATCCAGAAAGTGTAGGATAGGCTATATTTGTAGCTTCGCTAATTTCTGTCAATTTTTTTCCGCTATTTTCTATCAGTTTAGTAATATGATTCGTCATAAGAACCTCCTTTTTATCATTATAACACATTTTATTCTTTTTGAATAAAAAGCTTGACAAAAATTCAAAAAGGATATATAATTCAAAATGAATAACAAATTAAATGGTTTCGGAGCTTATTTAATTTAGAAATGAGGTGTGAATTTATGTCGGAAACTACTTTAGTTGTCCAGCTTCCTAAAGAATTAGAGAAGCAATTACGTGCTCACTATGATGAGATGATTTCAAATGCTGTAGCAAGAGTATTTGAAGATAAAGAACTTTATAAACCTATGGTTCGTATGTCAGGTTTGTCTAGGTGGTTAGATGTATCTACGACAACAATCCAAAAATGGACGAAAGAAGGAATGCCAACCATGGTGATTGATGGAGTGACTTTATACGATAAAAGAGCAGTAACACGATGGTTGAAGCAATATGAAAGATAGGTACTCGTATGAATGGTGTTCAGTGGATCAAGATAACAACAGATATATTTGATGATGAAAAAATTCAGCTAATAGAATCAATGCCAGAAGGAGATACTCTTATTGTAATATGGTTTAAAATTCTGGTGCTTGCAGGAAAGCAAAATAATAGTGGCATATTAAGTCTAGGGAACAAGGTTTATTACACAGAAGAGATGCTTTCAACAGTGTTTAGATGAAAGGCTACATCTGTAAAATTAGCTCTCAGTATGTTTGAAGAATTTGGCATGATAGAAATAATAGATGGCGCTATTACCATTCCAAAATGGGAGAAACATCAGAATATAGATGGACTAGAAAAGATTAGGAAACAAACTAGGGAACGTGTTGCTCGTCATAGACAAAAACAAAAAGCACTAATTACAGGCGAGCCACAACTCGTTTTAGACTGTAACGTTACAGTAACGGATGAAAATGATAATGTAACGCAAGAGATTAAGAACAAGAGTAAGAATAAGAAAGAGATTGAGAATATACTGGATAATAGTTCTAGAAAGCCTGAAACTTATATTCCACCCAAATATTATTCTTTGTTAGAATCCATTTCTTATAAGTACAATGATAGATTTTTGTATCCTAACAATTACACTTTAACACATGCTCAGAAGATGAAGATAGGCGAGTATTTGGCTAGTGGGTATGTAACTAGTGATGAAGTCATTAGCATGATTGAACGGATTCCTGAGGATGCGACGTCTCCTTTGGCGTATTTATTTAAGTCTATGGAGAATTTAAAGCAGGAACGTATGCTGGAGTGCAAAGCTATTGCCCATGAAAATGCCCGAAAGAAGTATATGATAAATGAGTAGATATAGGACTGTTCTAAAGAAATGTTACATCACTGAGGAGCAAAATGAAATAGTGAATAACTTGATTGAAATGACAAATCATCTAAGTTTTTCCTCTTATGCCAGAAAAATGTTATTTAAGAGCTCGCCTATTTATCTTCAATTTGATTTTGAATCTTATCATGACTTTATATTTCAAGTTAGAAGAATTATCAATAACTTACGTCAGTTAGAAAGAATAGCAGAACAAAGTGAGGATTTGGATAATGTAAGGATATTTCACTACTGCGTTGAGCTGATGATAGAATATGAAAAGAAGACAAGTAAACAAGTGAAAGAACTTGTAAAACGACTAAATAAGAAAACGAGGTGATAGGACCATGAGAATAAAATCTGTGTTGAAACAGGTGTTTTTGACGGAAGAAGAAAATAAAAAATTAAATGATTGTATGAGGAAGGAAAATATTCGTAATTTTTCTGAGTTTGCTAGACAAAAATTAATACGAACAGATTTGAACATCCAAAAAGTCTCTTTTGAAGGTTTAGTTCCTTTAACAGAAGAGTTGGAACAAGTCGGAAAGAATATCAATTCTATAGCCCGTCTTGCAACTGTAGTTGGGAGAATAAGCTATGAAAACAAAATGGATATGTCTATTTTGATGCAAAAAATAGTTGATGTGATGGAGGAAAAAGATGTTTATTTTCAAAAGTAATATGGATAAGGATTTTGATCAGATATGTGAATACATATTGAAATTAAAGCGAGCAGAATTATTTCTTCATGGAATTAAACAACAAGATAAAACGAAGGCTCGTTTGTATCATGCGATGCTGGAATACTATGATGCTAACCATAAAAAAGAAAGACATATGAGAATTTTAAAATAAGGAAACGCTGTTAAAAATTTTGCAGCGTTTTTTATATATCTTCTTAAAATATTTGTACACACAAATGACAGTCAAATTGATTTTTGGGATTATTTTATTGAGAAGGAAAGATTTCTCATAATATGACTTTGCGAGCTCAGAGTCTGTATACACACACTCCCAAAATCATCCTAAAATTTGTATACACAAAGTGTATGTACTTTTTGGGATGATTTGAATTTTGGGGAATCCCCAAACCCCTGATGAATTATACGAGCAAAAAAATTTGGGAGTAAGTTTTAGAAAGAACTATTCTAAAGTATTTAAAATCTGACTTTAAGTAAATTTTTTATTATGTGACTATTAGCCTGTCTCACTCCGCTAGGTGCGAGACAAAAAAATACCCGCTATGCGGGTGTGTACTGACCCCCAAAAGTTAGACAGAAAAAATCTAACTTTTGGGGTCAGTACAAAAGCGTTTTTATTGTATAAAGAATATCAAATAGTTTGAGGGTTTTACTTGTCGCTGTATTTCTTCACTATCCTTTTTGTAATACTCCTGCTTTGTTCCTGAAATATCTACAGTGAATACGTCATCCTTGAAGGTATAATTCTCTTTTCGGTTTATGATATTAGAGCCAGTCGGTTCGATTGTTGCACTGTCTTTATCAATTGTAAAGGTGTCGGCCTCTCCTTTGTTGCTATTTCCTTTGTTACCTGAAATGGTAAAGGCAACTTCATTTCTACTCTCGTTTATTCAACGGTATTCGCCATCTAAAGAATTGCTTGATTGGTTAGAGCATGCAATTAATAAAATTGTAGATAGAGACACTAAAAGTAATGTGATAAATCTTTTCATTTACATACTTTTTATTTCTATATTATATTAAAGAAACATTACATAAGTAAGACAGTAATTTTTTAGGTTGATCTCTTTCTTTCGGGAAAATCATTATGTTTCGGAAAGTCAAGATTTTGTTATTATTTATGATATACTGGTACCGTAATTATATCCTTACAGAGGTTAAGTAAGGGTTTCAGTACACGTCAATAGATGTCAAAATATTGATTTTAAGCGATTTTTGATTTTTGGAAACTCATTATATCGCACTACAAATCAATAAAAACTGTACCTTTTTTAGATAAATATATTATCTGGATATTGAAGTTAAGCCCTGCTGTCATTTCGATGGCAGGGCTTTTTAATATTTGGTACACTAACTTCTTATCTATATTTTGGTGGATTTTAAGTTGACATCTACAAAGTTTAATGTTAGAATACATTCAAAAATATATTTGAATGAGGTATTTTATGATTCAAAATGTTGTTACTTCAATAATCCTGTATTCTGGGACAGCCGTAGACTTACTTATTATCCTAATGTTATTTTTTGCCAAAAGAAAAAGCAGAAAAGACATCATTAACATCTATTTAGGACAATTTCTAGGCTCTGTTAGTCTAATATTGCTAAGTTTGCTTTTTGCATTTGTCTTAAATTATATTCCTAGTAAAGAGATTTTAGGTTTACTCGGTTTGATTCCAATTTTCCTAGGTCTCAAAGTTTTGCTTTTAGGAGATTCTGATGGAGAAGCTATTGCCAAAGAAGGTTTGCGCAAAGATAATAAAAACCTGATATTTCTAGTCGCTATGATTACTTTTGCAAGTTGTGGTGCTGACAATATTGGTGTCTTTGTTCCATATTTTACTACCTTAAATTTAGCAAATTTGATAGTAGCTTTACTTACCTTTCTAGTCATGATTTATCTCTTGGTTTTTTCTGCCCAAAAATTGGCACAAGTCTCTTCTGTTGGAGAAATTTTGGAAAAATATAGCAGATGGTTTATTGCCGTTGTTTATTTAGGATTGGGGATATATATCCTGATTGAAAATAACAGTTTTGACATACTATGGACTATATTAGGCTAGGAGAAAATATTATGAAAAAAGATAGTATCTGCCAAGTGAATGTTATAAATCAGCAAAATATTACAACCGCAACGAACTACCTTGAAAAGGAAAAAGTCCAAAAATCACTTCGCATTTTAACAAAATTTACCGATAATAAACAGATAAATATCATCTTCTATCTTCTTGCTGTTGAAGAACTCTGTGTCTGTGATATAGCCTGTTTACTAAATCTCAGTATGGCATCTACTTCCCACCATCTTCGTAAACTAGCCAATCAAAACATCTTGGGCACTAGAAGAGAGGGGAAAATTATATATTATTTTATAAAAGATGAGGAAATCAGGGATTTTTTTAATCAACTAGGATAACAACTATTTTTACTACTTTTCCATGATTCTAGGGAGCTACTCTATGAAATTTTTTGATGAAAATTACTCACAAGAAATAATATATAGAACTGTTTAAATATCTTCAGGATAGAAAAAGAAATTGTCCAGGCACGAAGAAACTGTATATTTGTTGCTAAACTGTACATCATCTTTATGATACAGTATTTCGTATTTCTCAACTACATAAGCTCCGAAAACTAAAATGTGATAACCCTTTGATAACCTCTCGATTTTCAAAAGGATTATATATGTAAATATTGAGGATTTATCTCTTAAAATTACTCGATTTTAGTGATAATTTACCATAAATATCATAATGTAGAAAAAACCAGGTCTTAAGAAAGCTCGTAAAGCATCACAATTCTCAAAACGTTAATCAATACGATACTATCAACGTTTCAAAGCACTCAAAAGTTTACCTTATGGGTGCTTTTTTCGTGTTTTTTTGAAAAGTTTACCTCAAAGTTTACCTTATTTTCACCTTATTGTTTTAGAGACTTTAAAGCAAATTCACCTACTGTCATAGGAACTACATTAGAAGTATTTACATAAATCTGTGTTGTTCCTGTATCACTGTGTGTTAGAGCTTCAGAAATAGCTTCTAAGCTCATTCCTGCTTGTTTGGCAAGTGTCGCTCCTGTATGTCGCAGTTTATGAGGTGTAGCATGTGCCAGCTCTTTATGTCGCTTTCTAATGCTTTTCATTTTATTGTTTAGATAGTCAGCATGTAAAGGTTTGTTGATGTTTCCTCTAGTGTCTATATAAGTAAAGACAAATTGTTATGGATTACTGATGATGCCAAACTTTGCTAGTTCATATTTTTGTTGCTCTTTCTAAGAGGTAAGAAGCTGAAGTAAGTCATTAGAAATAGAGAAAATAGGAAATATTTCCATAATAAAACGCATATTATCAGGTTTCTTTGAACTGCACCCCAAAAGTTAGATTTTTTCTGTCTAACTTTTGGGGTGCAGTTCAGTAAAAGCTTGATAGCATACGTTTTATCCTATTATCCTAGAAATATTTACTGGGTTTTCTTTTCAAACTGACTTTTTAAGAAGTTGCCTTATCAACAATTTTAAAGAAATTTTTGAAGCTATCTTTGGAAAAACTGTAGAATTTCAAAAATTACTATAGACCTTGAATTTTACTTATCATTTCAATGATTTAGATTGCTTACATTTTATTTTGATATGTTTTACGGTAATCTCCAGGAGAAAGTCCAGTCCTTTGCTTAAAAATTTTAGTAAAGTAAGAATAATTATCATACCCTACTTGACAGGATACTTGTGATATCGAGATATTTGTTTGAGATAGGAGAGATTTAGCAGCATTAATGCGCTTATCCGTTATATATTTAACAAGAGTTTCTCCAGTTTCTTTTTTAAAAATTCTAGCTAAATGATCTGCACTGAGATAAACCATATCTGCTAATATAGAACGATTTATATCTTCATAGTAGTGATGATCTATGTATTCGACAATGCGTTGAATACTATTTTTTTGGTTTTCAAGGTTTGTTGCAAATTTCTTAGCATGTGACCAGTAATAATCAAAGTAATCCTGAAAAGATTCAATTGAATGAAAGCGTCGTTGGAATAGGAAATCATGAGTGCTGTTTTGGAATAATTTATGAGCTGAAATTCCATTTTGATCTAGATATATTCCTATTTGTTGAGTCCAATCTAGTAAAATTTGTTGTAGTGTGAAAGTAGGAATTTGAGAATTATAGGCAAGTGAATTAATTTTTTCTCTTAATTCGTATTCACTTAAGCTATCTAAAAAAGTAATTGAAAGAGTTTCTGTTTTAAAGGAAGTTGGAAAACTATGTGGAACACATGTAATAGTATTCCAATAAGAAACATATTGTTCATTATAAGTGTAGAGTTCTTTGGTATGAAATAAAATATCGGATATTTTATGGCAACTCTTATATATAATGTTTGAGTATTTACTAAAGTTATTGGAAATTTGAGAATGAATCTCATATGCCAATTTGTCACTACGTTTGGAAGAGTCTACTCTAAAGAGACAAACATATTGATCGACCTGGCTTTCCATTTTGAATAGACTTATCAGATTATAAGAAGGTTGTGAAATTCTTTGCAGTTCTCTTTTTAGTTGAGAAGTCCATGATGGAGTTTCTGCAGAATAATCTTCTTCATTAAGATTGATTGTTAAAACTGCAAGGAAAAAATATTGGTGTTTTTTAAGAATAAAATCTTGTTTGCTTGCTATGTTTTCTAGCTCATCAATGCGAGAAATTTGAGGTTTTCTAAGGTAATCATACCAGAAATTATCTTCTATTTGTAAAAGTGCATCATTTTTTCCGTTTAAGTTATGATTCTCAATTTTACTAATGGCTTTTTGAATAATAAATTCTAATTTTTCAAAGTTAATGGGTTTTAGATAGTATTCAAAGCTTTGCAATTCAATTGCTTTTTGAGCATAGTTGAAGTCGGCGTAATTGGTTAAAAAAATTGTTTTTATATCATATTTTTCATTTCTAATCCACGATAAGAGTTCGAGACCGCTACCTTGAGGCATTTCTATATCACTTATCATGAGATCAATAGGATGCTCTCTAATAATATTTTGAGCTTGAGTGAGGCTATAGGCAACATAAACAATGTCAATGTGTAGTTTATCCCAATTTATTTTCTCTCGTAAAGCTTCAATGATAAAACGATCGTCATCAACTAATAAGATGTTCATTATAACCTCCGTCTATAATCTTGTATGGAATAAGTAAAAGAATTTTAGCCCCACCTTCTTCATTATTTTCAAATGTAATAGTATAGTCGTTGGGATAGAGAAGATTCAAACGTTCGATGGTGTTCGTGATCCCAATATGATGTCCATCTTCTGTTATTAGAGACTGTTTCTGATTTAATTTTGATAAAATTTCTTCAGAGAAACCTGGACCATTATCTTCGATACAAATCTGAATATAATCTGAGTCCTCAGTTTTTACTTTTTTTATTGATAGTAAAATTGTAAATAAATCTTGAAATGAAAAACCGTGTTTTATTGTGTTTTCAATAAACGTTTGTAACAGTAATGATGGAACAAGAGTATTTTGTAAATCAGAATTGTAGTCTAGTGAAAAGTAGATACTATTTCCATATCGAATTCGTTGTATTTCTAAATAATCTTTAATATGCTGAACTTCATCTTTAAGTTCTGAAAAATCTTGATTAGCCATAAATAAATGACGGAGATAATTTGAAGTTAGGATAGTTAATTCTTCAATTTCCTTGTAGTTTTTTGTTTGAAGCATACTATGAATCATTGATAACATATTTAAGTAGAAATGCGGTCGGATTTGATTTTTAAGATAATTAAGTTCAATCTTCTTAAGTTCTAGTTGTGAATGATATTCTCGTATTTTTAATTCTTGCATGTCAAAAATTACTTTATTAAGTTTATCATTTGCCTTATCAATTTCTAGTATACCTTCAGATATAAAAAATTCAGAGGGGGGTATGGATTCTCCAAATTGAGAGAGTCGTTCAGTGAGTCTTGTTATCGGTTTAATCATCCATTGACGAATATACAGGATAATGATGATTGATAAAATGGTAATAATAATAGGAACGGCTGACAAAAATACTTCTAAGAGTGTGATATTTCTAAAGACTTCGGCATAATCGACTAAAACATAAATATCGAAAGGTAAATGCGTTTTTTCATTTTGAGCATGAATTAGATAGTTTTCGGAGGGTATATTGTTAGGCTCTTTTAGGGAAAGTTTACCATTATTTCCAATATTGAGTTTTTTGAGAGGTTTTAGGATATCTTCTGAAGATATGACGGCATAAATGATTTTTCCTTCGTAATGAACAGATTTAACTAAGTATTCACTGTTTTTAGTAGTTACATTTTTCCATTTACGGTCACTTATATCACTACGCAATGATTTTAGATTTGATTTTAACAGTAAATAATCTTCATATGGAATATAAAGATTGGAGACATTTATAAAATAATCAGTACTATCGGTTTCTAATAAGAATGTCATATGAGTTTCATTTTGATATTCAAACTCTGCAAAGCTAGTTTGAACTTTTTTGAGATTTTCTTGATAGTCAAGAAACGTTTGTACATGATTTAATTTCTCTAAAGATTCATTATGCGTTATTGTTGAGTACATAAAGCGTTCTACAGAATGCAATTTCTCATTAACAGAGTCAGCATAAATTTCAATCGAACTACGTAAGTGTACTATATTTTGGTTTTTAATAAAATTTCTGGTTATGTTACTCATAGCAATATTGATTAAAATATTTATCAATAGTAGTACAAGTAAGAGTTTAAAGAAAAAATGAATAGAATGTTTTTTTGATAACTCGTGATTTAATTTCATATACTAGTCTCCTATTTAAATTATAGCACTTTGAAAATACGATATCATGTACAAAACAGATATGTTTTATCAAGATGTCGGAAAAGTAATAGTTCTCAGAAATGATAAACTGAAAAATTGATAAACCTAGTCCAAAAAGTTATATTAAGGGAATTCTATATGGTGTAAAATAATCGTAGAAAATCAGATAGGAGGAAAAAAATGAAAGTAGCATCTCAACTTCATAAAATAAAATTAAAGCATAGTATTCCGTTATACATATTACTTTTTCCTTCAATATTGCTATTAATTTTATTTTCCTATATTCCCATGTTGGGATTAATTATTGCATTTAAAGACTATTCACCAGCTAATGGTATCTTTGCTAGTCAGTGGGTAGGATTTAAGTACTTTACTCAATTTTTTTCATCATTCCAATTCGGGACAACTATGTTCAATACATTAAAAATTTCACTTTATAGTATTGTAGTAGGATTCCCCTTGCCTATTATACTAGCTATAATCAGTAATCAGTTAAGAGTTGGGAAATTTAGAAAAATATTTCAAGTGACAACTTACTTACCTCATTTTATCTCTACAATGGTTATGTGTGGGATGATTATCTTATTTTTATCTCCTACTAGTGGTTTGTTAGCAAATGTATTTAAGTCTGTTGGAATTACTATTCCAGATTTTTTATCAAAACCTACTAGTTTTGCAGGTGTTTATGTTTGGAGTGATGTATGGCAACATATTGGTTGGGATAGTATTATTTATCTAGCAGCGCTTTCTGCAATTGATCCTACATATTATGAGGCTGCAACTATGGATGGCGCTTCTAGGTTACAAAAAATTAGGCATATAGAATTACCATTACTTTTGCCAACTGCTATGATTTTGCTAATATTAAGAGCAGGTAGTTTATTAAGTGTAGGGTTTGAGAAAGTGTTACTATTACAGAATCCTCTTAATTTAGCAGGAAGTGAGATAATTTCGACCTATGTTTATAAAGTTGGTATGGTGAATTTTCAGTATAGTTATTCGACAGCTATAGGGTTATTTAACACCGTAGTCAATCTAATAATTTTGTTATCTGTTAACTGGTTCTCAAAAAGATATACTAGAACGGGTCTTTTTTAAAGGAAGGAGTGCTTAAAGTGAGATGGTTTCATAAATCAAGAAAAACAAACTCTGAATTATTATTTGATATAGTTACCTATGGTTTAGCAATTTTCCTTATCCTGTTAATTGTTTATCCGTTATGGTTTGTAGTGATTGCATCTTTTAGTAATCCTTCAGATGTTGCAAATGGAAAGGTATGGTTTATTCCTAGAGAATGGAAATTAGATGGATATTTACGTCTTATTCAACAACCTTTATTCTTACGTAGCTATCTAAATACCATTTTATATACTGTTGTTGGTACCTTAGTTGCTTTAGTAGTCAATATTCCAGCTGGTTATGCTTTATCTAGAAAAGAATTAGTTGGTAGAAAATGGATGAGTATTCTATACATAATCCCTATGTTCGTATCAGGTGGCTTGATTCCTACCTACTTAACAGTAAAGAATGTTGGCCTAATTGATACATTTTGGGTAATGGTAATCCCTTTTGCGGTTTCATCATACAATATTATTGTTGCCAGAACTTTCTTTAATAATAGTATTCCAGACGGGATGTGGGAGGCTGCGCAAATTGATGGATGTGGTACAATTCGTTATTTTATTAAGATAGTCGTTCCTTTATCAAAAGCTATTATAGCAGTTATTGGACTTTGGACTGCAGTTGGTATTTGGAATTCGTGGTTTAATGCTTTAATTTATTTAACGAATGAAAATTTACAACCATTGCAATTAATTTTACGACGTTTACTAATTAGTAATCAAATGTTACAATCGCAAGCAACAGGAGAAGTTGCATCAGATCTTCGTATCAAAGCCGATATGATGAAATATGCAGCAATTGTTATTTCAACCGCTCCGATAATGTTGCTATATCCCTTTGTTCAAAAATATTTTAATCAAGGCGTAATGATTGGCGCGTTGAAAGAATAGGAGAAAAACATGAAAAATAAATCATTTACATATTTGTTCTTAGGAACAGTTACACTTGCTGGCTTAACAGCCTGTGCAAATTCTAATAGTGCGAATAAGGATGATAAGTCTGGAGAAGATTCTTATAAAATCACAACTGTTCGTTGGTCTGACTGGGGGGAAGATTATCATAAAGGTTTTCTAACTGATTCTGCCAAAGAATCAGGTATCGATGTTAAATGGGATACACTTGTAGCTGCAGATTGGGCAGATAAGAAATCTGTGTTGGTTGCTAGTGGAGATTTACCAGATGCATTTTTAGGTTCAAATGCTTTTACAGATTCAGAAATTGCTCAGAACCAATCTTTATTTATTCCATTGGAAGATTTAATCAAAGAAAACATGCCAAATTTAACTAAGGCTATGGAGAAAGAACCTAAGATTAAAGCTATGATTACTTCACCAGATGGTCATATCTACAGTCTACCTAAAAAATTACCGATGCGTCCTACTGTAGCTAATCAGCTATTTATTAATAAAAAGTGGCTGGATAATTTAGGATTAAAGGTTCCAGAAACTTATGATGATTTAGTAAAAGTACTACAAGAATTTAAGGATAAAGATGCGAACGGAAATGGAGACGCTTCTGATGAAATTCCATTCGGAGCAGGAAACTTTGATCCAACATTCTCATATATTCTTCCGTTCAATAATCGTTTAGGGGCAGATAATACATATGAAATGTCTGTAAAAGATGGAAAACCAGTCTACCTTCGTACAGAAGAAAGTTATAAACAAGGGATTGCAGCAATGCACGAATCTTATAAAAAAGGTTTGATTGATCCGGAAATCTTTACAGAAGATACCTCTATGAGTGTAGCAAAACGTATGGATAAGGGAGTATCTAGAGTAGGTGTTTCTAGTGGTTGGACAGCAGATGCAACGTTTGGCTTACATTCAAGTGAATATATTGCTCTACCTGCTTTAAAAGGTATGGATGGTAAACAATATGTCTTTTCTGATCCAGATCATTACAACTATGGTCGAAATGAAATTTTGATTACAAATAAGAGCAAAAACCCTGCTAAATTATTGAAATGGTTGGATAAATTATATACAGATGAAGCAAGTATTCAGAATTTCTATGGATCATTTGGAATAGCTACTGAAAAGAATGGTGATAAGTTTAAAGTGTTACCTCCTAAAGATGGTAAATCAGCTGATGAATGGGCATGGATTAATTCACTTCGAGATTTTGGTCCTAAATACGTAAGCGATGATATCAATAGTCGCGTAGAAATCGATCAAACACAAGGTGATGGATTGAAATTGAAGATGGACCAAGATTTGAAACAATTTGCGTTACCAGCTTACCCTAATGTGATTTATTCACAAGAAGAACTTAACAAATTATCATCAATCTATGTGAGTATTGAATCTTATGTCAAACAACAAGCATCTAAATGGGTAGTTGAAGGTGGCATAGAAAAAGAATGGGACTCATACAAAGAAACTCTTAAGAATATGGGATTGGACGAATTTATGAAGATTCAACAGGAAGCATATAATCGTTACCAAAAAGAAGTAAAAGAGTAATATTTTATATGAACTCTTGGTTGTATGAACAAGGGACTAGCTAATTACAGGAAGCGAGACTGATGACATCAGATTATCTCGCTTCCTTTATTCTAATTTTTAAAGAAATTTGGAAATGTTTTTTAAATAATTTAGGTAATATTTTTGTACAACTGACATTATAAAATATAGAGTTAAGGCAATCGATTTTATGGAGATATCTATTATGCAAAAATTATTTTCATTAGATGGAAAAGTGGTTAGAATTTTAACTTTTTTGACAGATTTAATTATTTTAAATACTCTATTTATTGTTAGTTGTATTCCAATAGTTACAATTGGGGCATCATTAACTTCTCTTACGACAATGTGGTATCGTATTTTAAAAGGTAAAGATACCGATATTGCTTATCATTATTTTCGGATCTTTAGACGAAATTTTAAACAGTCAACTTTTATTTGGTTGTTTATCCTCCTAATAGAATTACTTTTATATGTGAACTATTGTCTTTGGGGCTATTCAAGTTTATTTTCAGAGTATAGTTTATTGTTAGTGTTGCCCTTTTTATTTGTTATAATACTTTTGATGAGTGTTATTTTTCCCTATATTGGTCTATTTAAAGATAATCTAAAAAATAGTATTGTAAATAGCGTATTAATTTGTATTTTAAATCCAATACAAGCTATCATGTTGGTTTTATTTAATATTTCTGTACTGTATATGAGTTTTAGTAGTCCAGAACGAGTTTTAACAGCTATTTACGTATTTACATTTGGGGGATTTGCTTTTTGCGGATTGATGAATGTAACGATAACAAATAAAATGTTTGATAAGGTAAAGAAATTTACTAAAAGGAGGGAAACAAATTGAAAATTTTTAAGGGAGAGTTTTATCGAATATCTGTATTAACAGACAAGTTAGTAAGGTTAGAATACTCTCAAACTGGAAGTTTTGAGGATAGAACGACACAACTTATCTATAATAGAGATTTTGGCCAAGTTTCGTTAGATTATATTGAGACATCAAACGTACTAGATATTATGACGGACTATTTTCATCTGCACTTTAATAAAGGAGAATTTAACGCCGAAAATTTATTTATAGAATTAAAAGGAAATTTTGCCGTATATGGTAGTCGCTGGTATTTTGGTGAATCTATTGAAACGTTAAAAGGAACAGCTCGGACTCTGGATAAGGCAGATGGAGCAATTTCGTTAGAAGATGGAATTATTAGCCGAAATGGTATAGCCTTATTGGATGATTCTCAAGGATTTATTTGGGATGAGCAGTCTGGTTATATTGAGAGAGAAAATCAAATTGACCTGTATTTCTTTGCCTATGGGCATGATTATAGAGGAGCAATCAGAGACTTTTACCATTTGACTGGTTCGACACCCTTGTTGCCAAGATATGCTTTAGGCAATTGGTGGAGTAGGTATTGGCCTTATACGTCGGATGAATACTTGGATTTAATAGACAGATTTGAAACAGAGAAAATTCCATTATCTATCGGTGTTTTAGATATGGATTGGCATATAACTGACATTCCAGCTCGTTTTGGAAGTGGGTGGACAGGATATAGTTGGAATAGAAACTTAATACCAAATCCAGAACAGTTATTGCAACAACTTCATGATAGAAAGTTAAAACTCTCCTTAAATGTCCATCCTGCTGATGGTATACGGGCTTATGAAGAAGCTTATCCTCGAGTTGCCAAACGATTAGGGTTAAATGTAGAATTAGAAGAACCTGCTATTTTTGATTTTTTTAATCCCTCTTTTAGGGAAGCTTACTTTAAAGATGTTCATTATGAGCTAGAAAAGCAGGGAGTAGATTTTTGGTGGATTGACTGGCAACAAGGGACACAAGGCATGTTGGATCCACTGTGGCTTTTAAACCATTATCACTATCAGGATAGTTGTAAAAATGCAGAAGGTGGCTTAATTTTATCAAGGTATGCAGGTCCTGGTAGTCACCGCTACCCTGTTGGTTTTTCAGGGGACACTATTATTAGTTGGGATTCGTTAAGATTTCAACCTTATTTTACAGCGACAGCATCAAATATCGGTTATAGTTGGTGGAGCCATGATATCGGTGGGCACATGCTGGGGGATTATGACGAAGAGCTACAAACTAGATGGCTACAGTTTGGTGTTTTTAGTCCGATTACTCGATTACATAGTTCTAGAAGTCCTTTCAATAGTAAAGAACCTTGGTTTTTTTCAGAAACAACATCTAAGATTATGAAGAATTACCTTCGTTTGAGACATCAGATGATTCCATATCTATACACCATGAATGTAAAGACACATGAGGAAGGCGCCCCATTAATCAGCCCAATGTACTATTTCTACCCAGAGAATGATGAGAGCTATAATGTTCCAAACCAATACTTTTTTGGAACAGAACTGATGGTTGCTCCCATTGTAGAAAAGATGGATTTGGCATTTCAATCTGCAAAAGTAGATGTATGGTTCCCTGAAGGTGAGTGGTATGACTTCTTTTCAGAGAAAAAATACACAGGTGGAGTGAAGTTAAGTGTTTATAGAGACATTTCGACTATTCCTGTGTTTGCAAAAAGTGGTGCAATCATTCCTTTGGTTGGTTCTGAGATAGATATGGGTGTTGATTTACCTGAAATTGTAGATTGGTATGTATTCCCAGGAAAACAACATTCTTTTGAAATGATTGAAGATCAAAATGGTCAAAGATATAAAACAAGATTATCAATCGACTGGGAAATGGGAATGGTAGAGTTAGCATTACAAGGAGATTCTAGTATCGTTCCAAGTAATAGAAAGCATAGAATTCATTTTAAAGGAACGAATGTGTCTATGATTGAATTGCCAAATAAGAATGATACAGCTAGATTTGAATGTAAAGATAATAAAAGGCTATCCCTAAATGATGAAGTTTTTAGACTACTAAAGACGGCTTCTCTTCCATATGAATTAAAAGATAGATTGTTAAATCAATTCATCAATGCGAAAAATTCTCATGAGTTAATGAATATCTTGCATCATCAGGATAAGGAATTGAGAGGGCGTTTGTTGGAAAAGATATTTACTAGCGAAAATTAATTGAGAAATTTCGTACACAATTTCTATTATTTAATTACTAATTATTTATTTTTTAATGTGTAACAGTTTTACATCTCTATGCTTATTGATACTCTTCGAAAATCAAATTCAAACCACGTCAACGTCGCCTTGCCGTACTCAAGTACAGCCTGCGGCTAGTTTCCTAGTTTGCTCTTTGATTTTCATTGAGTATGACTTGTATTGTAGTAACTACAAGTTTGGCATAGGGATGTTTTTTTTGTTTCCTGAAGAGGAAAGGATAAGTATGTTTCGAGGTTTGAAACATTTTTCAACTCAACAAGAGCAAATTTTTAAAGGTGATTTTTCAAAGTAACTTCCACTTGCCTGACCGAAGTGGAATTAAGTCTGAGACGGATTTTTATGGTGGAATTAAGTCTGAGACGTGTGATTTTTTCAGAAAATTTTCTAAAATAAACAGGATTTGTTTGACATTTGTTTGAAAATTCTGTAAAATGAATTATTATATCGTTAAAGGAGAATATATATGGAAAAACAGAAAACATTTTTTGGACATCCTATGGGCTTGTCCACCCTCTTCTTTACAGAGATGTGGGAACGCTTTTCTTACTATGGGATGCGAGCTATCCTACTTTACTATATGTACTATAGTGTGCAAGATGGTGGATTGGGAATGGATAAGACCACGGCTGCATCGGTTATGGCTATTTATGGCTCACTGGTATTTTTGTCCTCGGTTATCGGTGGTTTTGTCAGTGACCGTATTTTAGGAAGCCGTAAAACTGTCTTTTACGGTGGGATTCTGATTATGCTAGGGCATATTGCTTTGGCAACACCTTTTGGACAAGTGGCTCTCTATCTCTCTATTGCCTTGATTATCTTTGGTACTGGATTTTTAAAACCCAATATCTCAGATATGGTGGGGGGGATTTATGAGAAAGAGGATGATAGACGGGATGCAGGTTTTAGTATCTTTGTCTTTGGTATTAACTTAGGTGCCTTTGTTGCCCCTTATCTAGTGGGTTATCTAGGTCAGGAAGTCAATTTCCATCTAGGCTTTTCGTTAGCTGCCATTGGGATGTTCTTTGGTCTGGTGAAGTATGTTTTGGATGGGAAGAAATACCTACCTGAATCAAGCCTTTACCCTACTGACCCACTTTCACAGACGGAGCAGCAGACCTTGATTAAACGTTTGCTGCTTACACTTGTCGTAGTTATTCTCGTGGTTATAGGTTTAGTCTTTACTCACCAGTTTAATGTGGATATGATTGTTAATATCTTTACAGTGATTGCTGTAATTATTCCAATCTACTATTTCTTCAAAATTTTATCTAGTCAGAAAATAACTGCTACTGAGAGATCTCGAGTATTTGCCTACATTCCTCTATTTATAGCTGGGGTACTCTTCTGGTCTATTGAGGAGCAGGGGTCTGTTGTTCTCGCTCTATTTGCGGATGAGCAAACTCGACTTTACATTAATGTATTTGGGAATCAGATTCATTTTCCATCTAGCTTTTTCCAAAGTATCAATCCACTTTTCATTATGATTTATGTGCCGATTTTTGCGTGGTTGTGGGGGAAAATGGGTAAAAAGCAACCATCCTCTGCTAAGAAATTTGCTTACGGTTTATTTGCTGCAGGTTTATCCTTCTTGTGGATGATGTTACCAGGGATGCTCTTTGGGACAGATGTTAAGGTCAGTCCTCTCTGGTTGATTATGAGTTGGGCTATTGTGATTGTAGGGGAAATGCTGATTTCGCCGATTGGTCTATCAGTCACTACTAAGTTAGCACCAAAATCCTTCCAAGCACAAATGATGTCTATCTGGTTCTTGAGTAACGCTGCTGCCCAAGCTATCAATGCTCAAATTGTAAAATTTTATACAAGCGAAACTGAAGTAGCTTACTATGGAATTGTTGGAGGAATTACGATTGTATTCGGTATTATCTTACTCTTCTACGTTCCACGTATTGAAAAACTAATGTCTGGTATCAAATAGAGAAAAACTGGAATTTCTGTAGGAATTTTAAAAGTTAGATCAATTATTTATTCAAAGGATTTAGTTCTGTATTGTACAGGGCTAGGTCCTTTTAGTTTGATTAATACTCTTCGAAAATCAAATTCAAACCGCGTCAACGTCGCCTTGCCGTACTCAAGTACAGTCTGCGCCTAGTTTCCTAGTTTGCTCTTTGATTTTCATTGAGTATAAAACTCACGATGTTTCTGATTTTCCTAGTGGACATTTGTCTACTTTTTTTATATAATAAAACTAAACCATAATGGTTGAGTTTTGAAATTATGGATTCAAGCATCGATTAGTCTTTCTAAGGGAGATAATGTCCATTAAAGTATCATAATAGGAGGTGAAGTATGTATAAGCCAGAAAAATTAAAGGCTCGGAGGAAAGAGTTAAAACTAACACAGAAGGAAATTGCAGAGCAACTTGGGATTAGCTTTCAGGCTTACTCAGCTTGGGAACGTGGAATCAAGGAACCGTCCAAGGAGAAGGTGTTCCAGCTAGAGAATATTTTAAAAGTACCAAAAGGATATTTTACTCAGATCGAGATTGTCCGTCTCTACCATAGCCTCTCCAAGCAAGGGAAGGAGAAGGTTGTTCTCTATGTTCGCAACCTATCTCAAGAGGAGCAAGCTCAGAAAGTGACAGCTATGCCAGAGCGTCTCTACGAGTACCGTGTTTATGAACGCATGTCAGCAGGGATTGGAGCTTCGGTCTACGATGATCGGAATTTTGATACGGTTTACTTTAATGAGGAGTTGGCTCATGATTTTGCGTCATGGGTGTCTGGGGACTCCATGGAACCTAAATACCAAAATGGCTCCGTGGCTCTGATTCGAGAGACAGGATTTGACTATGACGGGGCGGTTTATGCAGTGGTTTGCAACAACCAGACCTATATCAAGCGGGTCTATCGAGAGGAGAATGGATTGCGTCTGGTCTCTATCAATCCTAAATACAAGGATATTTTCATATCCTATGAGGAAGATCCTCGGATTGTGGGTATTATCGTTGGAAACTTTGTGCCGATGGAGGGATAGCCAATGGGCTACTTTGATTATTCCAGAGAGCCCAAAAGTGACATTGCCTTTATCGATATGAAGTCCTTTTATGCCAGTGTTGAGTGCGTGAAAAGAGGATTGCATCCGCTGAAAACCTCGCTTTGTGTCATGAGTCGCGCGGATAATTCAACTGGTCTTATCCTAGCCTCCTCTCCCATGTTTAAGAAGATTTTTGGCCAGTCAAATGTTGGTCGGGCCTATGATTTGCCTTTTGATATCAAAACGCGAAAATTTTCCTATTACAATGCTCGAAAGCAAGGGCTACCGACTGACTCGGACTATGTTCGCTACATCGAAGATTGGGCTCAAGTGACCTTGATTGTCCCTCCTCGAATGGACGAGTACATTGCAGTCAATATGGAAATCCAGCGAATCTTTCAAAACTATGGCAGTCCAGATGATATTTATCCTTACTCTATCGATGAGGGCTTTATTGACCTGACTAGTTCGCTCAACTATTTTATCCCAGATAAGAGTCTCTCTCGCAAAGACAAGCTGGATATGCTTTCTGCTCGTATTCAGAGGGATATTTGGAGGCAGACAGGGATCTACTCTACAGTAGGTATGTCAAATGCCAATCCCTTACTGGCCAAGTTGGCTCTGGATAATGAAGCCAAGCACACTCCGACCATGAGGGCCAACTGGTCTTACCAGGATGTGGAAGAGAAGGTCTGGTTCATTCCCAAGATGACCGACTTTTGGGGAATTGGCAGGCGGATGGAGAAACGCTTGCATGCTCTGGGGATTTTTTCCATCAAGGAATTGGCAACCAGCAATCCTGACCAGCTAAAAAAAGCTCTGGGTCAGGCTGGTCTTCGTTTGTGGTTTCATGCTAACGGAATTGATGAGAGCAATGTTCATAAGCCTTATAAAGCCAAATCCAAGGGCTTGGGGAATTCTCAAATCTTGCCGAGAGACTACGTGAAGCTACGGGATATTGAAATTATTCTTCGAGAAATGGCGGAGCAGGTGGCTATTAGATTGAGAAGGTCTGGCAAGAAAACAACCCTTGTCTCTATCTATGTCGGTTTCTCTAAACAGGAGGTCAGGTCGTCTATTCACACACAAATGAAGGTCGAACCGACCAATAATACAGCTGTCTTAACGAATTATGTTTTGAAGTTATTTCATAACAAATACACTTCTGGAGCAGTCAGAAGTGTCGGTGTAAACTATTCAGGCTTTGTAGACGAGCCCTTTGGTTTGATATCTCTCTTTGATGATGTTGACAAGCTAGAAAAAGAAGAAAGGCTCCAGACGGCCATTGACTCCATTCGGGAACAATTTGGTTTCACTTCTCTTTTAAGAGCCAATGCACTGGAAGAAGCCTCTAGGAGTCTTGCCAGAAGCAAGCTGATTGGGGGACATTCTGCTGGAGGATTAGATGGATTACAATGATTGATCGTTCTTATTTACCTTTTCAATCCGCGCGATATTATCAAGATCCAGGTATGCAGAAGTGGATGGGATTTTACCTTTCAGAACACACCAGTTCGCTCAGTGAAGAAAAAAGCCGTGTTGATTTTTCGACGGATTTGACTCCAGATGAGAAGTTGCACTTGCTTTCTCAGCTTTATGTTGGCCAACTTAAGGGGAGTTTTGTGGTCAAGGAAAAGAAGCAGAAGGCGACTATCATCGGTGTGGTGAGAGAGTTATCACATCAGACTCTATCTATTAGGACAAACGAGGGATATAGGTTGATAGAGGTTGCAGATATCCTAGAAATTCGACTGTGGGAGGAGGGAGTTTATGACTAGAAAAGAGCTGTATGAAAACAAACTGCAGATGGATTATTTTTCAGATGACTATATTCGTTTTGAAGAGGATTTTCAAAAATATTCTGCCATGAACGTACCCTTGACTTTTTTGATTGATGACATCCTACGAACCATGGCGATGAATCAGAAAAACTACTTTGTCTTAAACAAGGAAAATGCCAAGGATGGGCGGGAGCATAGCTTTTATTTTAGGGTGGTAACGGAAAAAGCGTGTCCTAGAAATAGGACCTATGTATATGCTGGGGTTAAAAATAGTAGTCAGTAGAGGGGAGTCTGCTGTAAATGTATCATTTTTACAACACTTCATGGCTCATATCATGGGGTGTTTTTCTATTCAAGTCAAAGCCCATCAAAAAATCCCACTATTCTTAGGCTAAAGGAGAACTAATAATAGTGAGATTGTGAAATTATAGTAGTTTTTGTATCGCCTCTTCAATTTGTTTTGGGTCTGTTTTTGAAGAGAAGCGTTCAAAGACCTGCCCATCACGACCAATGAGAAACTTAGCGAAATTCCATTCGACTCGTTTTCCCAGTGGGCCAGATTTTTGTTCTTTCAACCAAACATAGAGAGGGTCTGCTTCCTTACCGTTGACCTTGATCTTGGCAAAACGTGGGAAGGTGGTTTGATAATGTAGGCTACAGAAGGCGTTGATTTCCTCTGCGCCGCCTGGTGCTTGTCCCATAAACTGATTGCAAGGGAAGTCTAAAATCTCAAAACCTTGTTCTTGATAGCGATCATAGAGTTCTTGAAGTCCTTGGTACTGGGGCGTTAAACCACATCCAGTAGCAGTGTTGACAACTAAGAGAACCTTACCACGATAGGTCTCTAGTGGAGTTTCTTGATGGTCTTGGTTCAAGACTGAAAAATCGTATAGTGAAGTCATTGCTTGCTTTTCTCCTTCTGTTTGGTATTTTTAGGAGTTTTCTCCTCCTGTAGTGATAGAAATCCGTAGGTCAGGGTTCCAAAAATGCTTCCGATAATCAGGCTATACATCAGGAAAGGAATACTTTTATCGAATTGCATGAGCAACTTTCCAAAATCTGAAAGGGACATCTGTTGAACGAAGACTTTATGAAAGATGAGTAAGGTAAAGAAGCCAATCTGAATACCGATAAACACAATCCAGCTTCGGAATTTGATTTGAGCTTTGCTGTAGGTTTTGAGAATGATTTCTGATTTGTCATCCTTTTCAAGATGAAGCTCTTGGACGGCTTTTTGAGCTTTTATACTCATGAACAAAATGAGTCCAAAATAGATGTAGGGCATAACATTTCGAACAATTTCTATAAAGCTTCCGAACAAAATATAGAATAGGAAGAGAATGAAGGAAGAGTAAAAGATTTGGATCATGGAACGGGCGCAAGCCTTGTAGATAACCTCTTGACGGCATTCATCAAAAGGCCCTTGGATATGAAAGAAATTTCGAAGTAAGCGAGTTGTTAAGTCTTCTTTTTTCATGGGTGATTTCTCCTAAATGAACGATGTTATTTTGTTTCTTTTACGAATTGATAGAGATAATAAAGATAAGTAATAGAAGAAAGGATGGCGATAGTTAGCAGTATATAATATTTCCAATTGCTTGAAATGAGCGTCAGCTGTGGTAAGGATAGAAAGGATAGAATCATAAAGCATAGTGCTAGGTTGAGTATGCGCGTTTTTTGGGAATCTATCTTTAGATAAGTCAATCCTTTGTTGAGTGCTGGAACAAAGACTGGAAGGAGGACTATATCGTAGATTGGCAAGTTCCCTGAAACGATGATGAAGGTGAGTAGAGAAGCAAACAAAAGATGATAGGTAAGTAAAGTTACTAGTGATTTCATAGGGCACCTCCTAATCCTCATCTTGATCTTTCTTAGCTTTTTCAATGCGACGGGAGATGAGGAACTGTATACTCGCTCCGAAGAAGATAGAACCGAGAATGCTTGATACACCATTTCTTATAGTGAGGAGAGAATGAAAATAGTCCTGACCTTCACCTATGAGTATACTGAGAAGAGGAGTTATAAAAAACATCCATAGACCAAAGAACAAACCTGCTTTAAGACCTGGGTAGTATAGTTGCTTACTTTCTTTCTCATTCAGCATATCTGGATCAATAGCTGTAATCCCTGTTTTTTTCATTTGGTAGGTGACATAGCCAGCAGAGATGAGGGCAATCACTAAAATCAGAGGAGGATAGACTAGAGCTACTAGTTGAGGATATTTATAGGCCAGAATGAGCGGAATAAGATTGCCGAAAATCATCAGATAAAAGAGGAAGATAAAGACTTGGTTACCTATACGGTCTGCCTCGCGTCGTTTGTATTCGTCAAGTGGATCAGAAATACCGTATGTGCGCTTGATCAGTTTTTCAGTGAAGGTTTCTTTTTTCATGTGTTGGCTCCTTTTTTAAAAATCATCCTCCCAAAAGAGATTGTTGAGGTCAGTTTGGAGGCTACGGGCGAGATTGAGACAGAGTTCCAGAGTTGGGTTGTACTTGTCGTTCTCAATCATGTTGATAGTTTGTCTCGAGACACCGATATCCTTGGCGAGTTCGAGCTGGGAAATGCCCAGTTCTTTGCGAAATTCTTTCACACGATTCATCTGTTCTCCTTTCTGATTTGTGTCGTATATATTTGACTATATTATATTCTTCTATGGCGCGAATGTCAAGCATATTTGACATATTTCTTAAAGAAATCTTACTTGTTTTTGACCTATTTGTCTGACTAGTGCAAGCTAGTCAGATTTGTGGTAAAATAGATAAGATATGACAAAAGAATTTCATCATGTAACGGTCTTACTCCACGAAACGATTGATATGCTCGACGTAAAGCCTGACGGTATCTACGTTGATGCGACTTTGGGTGGAGCGGGCCATAGCGAATATTTATTAAGTAAATTAAGTGAAAAAGGCCATCTCTATGCCTTTGACCAGGACCAGAATGCCATTGACAACGCGCAAAAACGCTTGGCTCCTTACATTGAAAAGGGAATGGTGACTTTTATCAAGGATAACTTCCGTCATCTACAGGCACGTTTGCGCGAAGCTGGTGTTCAGGAAATTGATGGAATTTGTTATGACTTGGGAGTGTCTAGTCCTCAGCTGGACCAGCGTGAGCGTGGTTTTTCTTATAAAAAGGATGCGCCACTGGACATGCGCATGAATCAGGATGCTAGTCTGACAGCCTATGAAGTGGTGAATCACTATGACTATCATGACTTGGTTCGTATTTTCTTCAAGTATGGTGAGGATAAATTCTCTAAACAGATTGCGCGTAAGATTGAACAAGCGCGTGAAGTCAAGCCAATCGAGACAACGACTGAGTTAGCAGAAATTATCAAGTCGGCCAAACCTGCCAAGGAGCTCAAGAAGAAGGGCCATCCTGCCAAGCAGATTTTCCAGGCTATTCGAATTGAAGTCAATGATGAACTGGGAGCGGCAGATGAATCCATCCAGCAGGCTATGGAGATGTTGGCTCTAGATGGTAGAATTTCAGTGATTACCTTCCATTCACTAGAAGACCGCTTGACCAAACAATTGTTCAAGGAAGCTTCAACTGTGGAAGTTCCCAAAGGTTTGCCTTTCATCCCAGATGATCTCAAGCCCAAGATGGAATTGGTATCCCGTAAGCCAATCTTGCCAAGTGCAGAAGAATTAGAAGCCAATAACCGCTCGCACTCAGCTAAGTTGCGTGTGGCCAGAAAAATTCACAAGTAAGAGGGAAAAATGGTAGATAAGAAAGAAACAACCAGTCAATTCTTGCAGAATCGTATAAAAAAATTCTCACGTGTGGAGAAGGCTTTTTATCTTTCCATCGCTTTTACGGCTCTTGTTTTAGCAGTGAGCATTATCTTTATGCAGACACGGCTCTTGCAAGTGCAAAGTGATTTGACAAAAATCAATGCGCAGATAGAGGAAAAGAAGACAGAGCTCGATGATGCTAAGCAGGAAGTGAATGAATTGATTCGTTCAGAGCGCTTGAAAGAGATTGCAGATAAAAAAGATTTGAAATTGAATAATGAAAACATCCGAACAGCGGAGTAAGATATGAAATGGACAGAAAAAATAACCCGATTTGCGGTAAAAAATCGTAAATCTCCAGCAGAAAACCGTAGGATAGTTGGCAAGTACCTCAGCTTTTTAGCTGTTGCCCTTTTCGGCCTCTTTTTGGCCAATTTTGCTTATATTATCGCAAAAGGTAATATATTTGGTACTGACTTGGTAAAAGAGGCTAAAAAGGTTCACCAAACAACCCGAACAGTTCCTGCCAAACGTGGGACTATCTATGACCGAAATGGAGTGCCTATTGCTGAAGATGCGACTTCCTATAACGTCTATGCTGTTATTGATAAAAAATACAAGTCAGCAACTGGAAAAATTCTTTATGTAGAGGATTCGCAGTTTAATAAGGTAGCTGAAGTCTTCCATAAGTATTTAGACATGGATGAAGCTTATGTGAAAGAGCAATTAGCTCAACCAAATCTGACCCAAGTTTCCTTTGGTGCAAAAGGAAATGGGATTACCTATGCCAATATGATGGCTATTAAAAAAGATTTGAAAGATGCTAGTGTGGAAGGAATAGACTTCACAACTAGCCCTAATAGAAGCTACCCAAATGGCCAATTTGCTTCTAGTTTTATTGGGTTAGCCCAACTACATGAAAATGAGGACGGCAGTAAGAGTTTATTAGGAACTTCTGGTCTGGAGAGTTCATTAAATACCATTCTTGCTGGGACAGATGGTATTATTACCTATGAAAAAGACCGTGTAGGAAATATCGTACCAGGTACAGAACAGGTGTCGCAACAAACTGTGGATGGTAAGGATGTTTATACAACATTGTCTAGCCCGCTCCAATCTTTCATGGAAACTCAGATGGATGCCTTTCTAGAAAAAGTAAAAGGTAAGTATATGACCGCGACCTTGGTCAGTGCAAAGACCGGTGAAATCCTCGCTACCACCCAACGACCTACCTTTAATGCAGATACTAAAGAAGGAATCACTGAGGACTTTGTTTGGCGTGATATTCTTTATCAAAGTAACTACGAACCAGGATCAACCATGAAGGTCATGACGTTAGCTTCTTCTATTGATAATAATACCTTCCCAGGTGGAGAATACTTCAATAGCAGTGAATTAAAAATAGCGGATGCGACGATTCGAGATTGGGACGTTAATGAAGGTTTGACCGGTGGTGGTATGATGACATTTTCTCAAGGGTTTGCTCACTCAAGTAATATTGGGATGACACTTCTTGAGCAGAAAATGGGTGATGCTACCTGGTTGGATTATCTAAACCGCTTTAAATTTGGGGTTCCAACTCGTTTTGGTCTGACTGATGAGTATACAGGTCAATTGCCTGCAGATAATATTGTCAATATTGCCATGAGTGCATTTGGTCAGGGGATTTCTGTAACGCAGACGCAAATGATTCGTGCCTTTACAGCCATTGCCAATGATGGCGTCATGTTAGAGCCTAAATTTATTACGGCCTTGTATGATCCAAATGATCAAACCGTTCGTAAATCTCAAAAAGAAATCGTAGGAAATCCCGTTTCGAAAGATGCAGCTAGCCAAACTCGTACTCACATGGTCTTGGTAGGAACGGATCCTAGATATGGAACTATGTACAATCATAGTACAGGAAAAGCAACTGTCAATGTTCCAGGTCAAAATGTAGCCCTCAAGTCTGGTACAGCCCAAATCGCTGACGAGAAAAATGGAGGCTACTTGGTTGGTTCTACCAACTACATTTTCTCGGTTGTGGCTATGAACCCTGCTGAAAATCCTGATTTTATCTTGTATGTAACGGTTCAACAGCCTGAACATTATTCAGGTATCCAATTGGGAGAATTTGCCAACCCAATTCTTGAAAGAGCTTCAGCTATGAAAGAATCTCTCAATCTTCAATCTCCAGCTAAGAATTTAGATCAAGTGACGACAGAGTCTTCTTATGCAATGCCTAGCATCAAGGATATTTCACCTGGTGATTTGGCGGAAGCCTTACGCCGAAATATTGTGCAACCAATCGTTGTAGGTACTGGAACAAAGATTAAAGAATCATCTGTAGAAGAAGGGACCAATCTTGCACCAAACCAACAAGTTCTCCTTTTATCGGATAAGGTAGAAGAAATTCCAGACATGTATGGCTGGAAAAAAGAGACTGCTGAGGCCTTTGCTAAATGGTTGGATATCGAGCTGGAATTTGAAGGTTCAGGTTCCGTCGTTCAGAAGCAGGATGTTCGGACTAATACAGCTATCAAAAACATTAAAAAAATTAAATTAACTTTAGGAGACTAATATGTTTATTTCTATCAGTGCTGGAATTGTGACATTTTTACTAACTTTAGTAGGAATTCCGGCCTTTATCCAATTTTATAGAAAGGCGCAAATTACAGGCCAGCAGATGCATGAGGATGTCAAACAGCACCAGGCAAAAGCTGGGACTCCTACAATGGGAGGTTTGGTTTTCTTAATTGCTTCTGTTTTAGTTGCTTTCTTTTTCGCCCTATTTAGTAATCAACTCAGCAATAATGTTGGTATGATTTTATTTATCTTGGTTCTTTATGGTTTAATCGGATTTTTGGACGACTTTCTCAAGGTCTTCCGAAAAATCAATGAGGGGCTAAATCCCAAGCAGAAATTGGCTCTTCAGCTTCTAGGTGGTGTCATTTTCTACCTTTTCTATGAGCGTGGTGGCGATATGCTTTCTGTCTTTGGCTACCAAGTGCATCTAGGGATTTTCTATATTGTCTTCGCTCTTTTCTGGCTAGTCGGTTTTTCAAACGCAGTAAACTTGACAGACGGTATTGACGGTTTAGCTAGCATTTCCGTTGTGATTAGTTTGTCTGCCTATGGAGTTATTGCCTATGTGCAAGGTCAGATGGATATCCTTCTAGTGATTCTTGCCATGATTGGTGGTTTGCTTGGTTTCTTTGTCTTTAACCATAAGCCTGCTAAGGTCTTTATGGGAGATGTGGGAAGTTTGGCTCTCGGTGGAATGCTGGCAGCTATTTCAATGGCTCTCCACCAAGAATGGACTCTCTTGATTATCGGAATTATTTATGTCTTTGAAACAACTTCGGTCATGATGCAAGTCGGCTATTTCAAAATGACTGGTGGAAAACGTATTTTCCGTATGACGCCTGTGCATCACCATTTTGAACTTGGAGGATTGTCTGGTAAAGGAAATCCTTGGAGCGAGTGGAAGGTTGACTTCTTCTTTTGGGGAGTGGGGCTTCTAGCAAGTCTCCTGACCCTAGCAATTTTGTATTTGATGTAAGAATGGCACCCTGATGTTTCAGGGTGTTTTTGCTTTTTAAAAAATATTGGTCAATTAAAGTCAAATTCCTTGACCTTTTTTGACTAATGTAGTATATTATGAACGTAAGGTAAATGAAAGCCTTACTAGAACACTTATTTAAAGTAAAATAGAAAGAGGTGGGGTCTATGTTTAATCTAGAAATCTTCAGAAGTAAAGATAGTCTACTCCTGCTTGAAAAAGAAAAACCAGAAATAGTACGTAGAGTAGCAATCTAGCTAGTCTAAATTTTTTAAAACAAAAGTCAAAGATAGTCAATATCAGTAATAATAAATAACAAAAAGAGGTAAAGAATATGAACAACAATTTTAATAATTTTAACAACATGGATGATTTGTTTAACCAATTGATGGGTGGTATGCGAGGATACAGTTCTGAAAATCGTCGTTACTTGATTAATGGACGTGAAGTGACACCTGAGGAATTTGCTCACTATCGTGCAACTGGTCAATTGCCAGGAAATGCAGAAGCTGATGGACAAATGAAACAACAGTCTTCAGGTATGAAACAAGATGGTGTCCTTGCTAAACTGGGTCGAAACTTGACTGCAGAAGCGCGTGAGGGCAAGTTGGATCCTGTCATCGGACGAAACAAGGAAATTCAAGAAACATCTGAAATCCTTTCACGCCGTACCAAGAATAATCCTGTTTTAGTAGGAGACGCAGGTGTTGGTAAGACAGCAGTTGTCGAAGGCTTAGCACAAGCTATTGTGAATGGTGATGTTCCAGCTGCTATTAAGAATAAGGAAATTATTTCCATTGATATCTCAGGACTTGAGGCTGGGACTCAATACCGCGGTAGTTTTGAAGAAAACATTCAAAACTTGGTAAACGAAGTCAAAGAAGCTGGAAATATTATCCTTTTCTTCGACGAAATTCACCAAATTCTTGGTGCTGGTAGCACAGGTGATGGTCAAGGGTCTAAAGGTCTTGCTGATATCTTGAAACCAGCTCTTTCACGTGGAGAATTGACAGTGATTGGCGCAACTACTCAAGATGAATACCGTAATACTATCTTGAAAAATGCAGCCCTTGCTCGTCGTTTCAACGAAGTGAAGGTTAATGCTCCATCTGCTGAAGATACTTTCAAGATTCTTCAAGGTATTCGAGATCTTTATCAACAACACCACAATGTTATTTTGCCAGATGAAGTCTTAAAAGCTGCCGTTGATTACTCTGTTCAATATATTCCACAACGTAGCTTGCCAGATAAGGCTATCGACCTTGTCGATGTTACGGCGGCTCACTTGGCAGCTCAGCATCCAGTAACAGATGTTCATGCTGTTGAACGTGAAATTGAGGCAGAAAAAGACAAGCAAGAAAAAGCAGTTGAGGCAGAAGATTTTGAAGCAGCTCTAAACTATAAAACACGCATTGCAGAATTGGAAAAGAAAATCGAAAACCATACAGAAGATATGAAAGTGACTGCAAGTGTCAACGATGTGGCTGAATCTGTAGAACGTATGACGGGTATTCCAGTATCTCAAATGGGGGCTACGGACATCGAACGTTTGAAAGATATGGGTCATCGTTTGCAGACGAAAGTTATTGGTCAAGATAAGGCCGTTGAAGCAGTAGCAAAAGCTATCCGTCGTAACCGTGCTGGTTTTGATGAAGGTAACCGTCCAATCGGTAGCTTCCTCTTTGTAGGTCCTACTGGTGTCGGTAAGACTGAGTTGGCTAAACAATTGGCTCTTGATATGTTCGGAACGAAAGATGCTATCATCCGTTTGGACATGTCAGAATACAGCGACCGCACAGCCGTATCTAAATTGATTGGTACAACTGCAGGTTATGTTGGTTACGATGACAACAACAATACCTTGACAGAACGCGTCCGTCGCAATCCATACTCAATCGTCCTTCTCGACGAAATTGAAAAGGCTGACCCTCAAGTCATCACCCTTCTCCTCCAAGTCTTGGATGATGGTCGTTTGACTGATGGTCAAGGTAACACTGTCAACTTCAAGAATACGGTGATTATCGCAACTTCAAACGCAGGCTTTGGTTACGAAGCTAACTTGACAGAAGATGCGGATAAACCAGAATTGATGGATCGTTTGAAACCTTACTTCCGTCCAGAATTCCTTAACCGTTTCAATGCTGTCATCGAATTCTCACACTTGAGCAAAGGAGATCTTTCTAAGATTGTAGACCTTATGTTGGTTGAAGTTAACAAGACGCTTTCTAAGAAAGACATTGACTTGGCAGTGAGCGAAGCTGCTAAAGAATACATGACTGAGGAAGGCTACGATGAAGTCATGGGTGTTCGTCCACTCCGTCGTGTGGTTGAACAACAAATCCGTGACAAAGTCACAGACTTCCACTTGGATAACCTTGATGCTAAACACCTAGAAGCTGACATGGAAGATGGTGTTTTGGTCATTCGTGAAAAAGCCTAAGACAAAATTTTGAGCATAAAAAAGAAGGAGCCAGCTAAAAAGCTGGTTCCTTTTTTGTGTTTAGATGACATGGCGCTCAAAGGCATCGTCTGAAATCCCTTGTTCCAAGATGAGTTTAGCCCATTCTTTAGCAGAAAAGAGGCTGTGATCCTTGTAGTTTCCGCAAGATTCGATGGTTGTTCCAGGAACATCTTCCCAAGTAGTAGTTTCAGCGATTTCCTTGAGCGAATCCTTGATAACAGCCGCAATTTCAGCGCTGGTATGACGCCCCCACATAATCATGTGGAAGCCTGTGCGACAACCAAATGGTGAGCAGTCAATCATGCCGTCAATGCGGGTACGGATGAGTTTAGCCAAGAGGTGTTCGATAGTGTGAAGGCCAGCGGTAGGGATAGAGTCTTCGTTTGGTTGCACCAAGCGAATATCAAAGTTGGAGATAACGTCTCCCTTTGGCCCTGTTTCTTCCCCAATCAAGCGGACATAAGGTGCTTTAACAATAGTGTGGTCAAGTTCAAAACTTTCAACAATAACTTCTTTTGACATGGTAGATCCTTTCAGTTTTCTTCTTTCATTATAACATAAAGCCAGCTCTTGAGACAGAGAGAAAACCTCTCCGAGGGTGGAGAGGTTCAAAACTTTATTTACGATACAAGCGGTCGTATTGGTAGTAAGGATCAAAGGTTACGTTGATCCCTAGTTTACGAAGGACATTCTTGTCTTCATCGGTTAAGATGATGGTTGAGTGGGCTTCGCTTCCTTTGAGGTTGCCAAGTTCTTCCATAGCACGAGCAGCATCAGGATTTTCTGTAGCTGTGATAGCAAGTGCAATCAGGATTTCATTTGAATGAAGGCGTGGATTGCGGCTACCCAGATGATCGATTTTAAGACCTTGAATCGGTTTGACAACTTCAGGTTCGATTAGTTTTACTTCTTTAGCGATGTCAGCTGATTTCTTGATGGCGTTGATAAGAGCAGCGGCTGTAGGGCCAAAGAGCTCTGAGTTCTTACCTGTGACGATTTCCCCATTTGGCAATTCAAGGGATAGGGCTGGTCCGCCAGTTTCTTCAGCTTTTTGGCGTGCAGCAACAGCAACCTTACGGTCTGCTGGTGTGATACCGAGGTCATTCATAAGTAACTCAATTTTCTTGACAGCAGCTTCGCCAATTTTTTCGGCTTTAAAATCAAGGACCGTTTGATAGTAGCGGCGGATGATTTCTTGTTTAGAAGCTTCGATAGCAGCCTCATTATCTGTAATAGCGAAACCAACCATGTTGACCCCCATATCTGTCGGTGAAGAGTATGGAGATTCACCTAGAATGCGTTCTAACATGCGCTTGAGCACTGGGAAAATTTCGATATCACGGTTGTAGTTGACAGTGGTTTCTCCATAGGTTTGGAGATGGAAAGGGTCAATCATGTTGACATCATCAAGGTCAGCTGTAGCAGCCTCGTAGGCCAAATTGACTGGGTGATGAAGGGGAAGATTCCAAACTGGGAAGGTTTCAAATTTAGCGTAGCCAGACTTGATACCATTGATTTGGTCATGGTACATATTTGACATACAAGTTGCCAATTTTCCAGAACCAGGTCCAGGAGCAGTTACGACAATCAAGTTGCGACTAGTTTTGATGTAGTCATTTTTTCCCATTCCTTCTGGAGAAATGATGTGATCCATATCCGTTGGATATCCTTTGATTGGATAGTGAAGATAAGAATCAATTCCGTTTTTCTCAAGTTGGTTGCGGAAGGCATCTGCAGCTGGTTGGCCAGCGTACTGTGTGATGACAACGGAGCCAACAAAAATTCCCAGTTCATTGAATTTGTCAATCAAACGAAGAACTTCTTGGTCATAAGAAATGCCCAAGTCACCACGTGCTTTGGAATGTTCGATGTTGTTAGCATTAATGGCAATTACAACCTCGACTTGCTCTTTCAATTCTTGCAAGAGCTTGATTTTGTTGTCAGGCTCATAACCAGGAAGAACACGAGCAGCGTGAAAATCTTCTAACATTTTGCCACCAAACTCCAAGTAGAGCTTGCCGTCAAATTGGTTAATGCGCTCCAAAATGTGGTCGCGCTGTAGATTCAAATAGTGTTCAGAACTAAAAGCTTGTTTTTTCATTTTTTTACCTCTGACCTCTATTATAATAAAAAATTGGAAGTTAGGAAACTATGGAGTTAAAAAAGGAATTAAAAAGATTAGGCAAACGCTTGCACAAAACTCTAAAAAGCGCTATCATAGACTACAGATTATTAAAATAATGAGGTAAGAAGATGCAAGAAAAATGGTGGCACAATGCCGTAGTCTATCAAGTTTATCCTAAGAGCTTTATGGATAGCAACGGAGATGGAATTGGCGATTTGACAGGAATTACCGATAAGTTAGACTATCTAGCCAAGTTAGGAATTACAGCGATTTGGCTTTCTCCCGTTTATGATAGTCCGATGGATGATAATGGCTATGATATTGCTGATTATCAAGCGATTGCGGCTATTTTCGGGACCATGGAGGATATGGACCAACTGATCGCAGAAGCTAAGAAACGTGATATTCGTATCATCATGGACTTAGTGGTCAATCATACTTCAGATGAGCATGCTTGGTTTGTCGAGGCCTGTGAAAATCCTGATAGCCCTGAACGAGACTACTATATCTGGCGGGATGAACCCAACGATTTGGAGTCTATCTTTAGTGGGTCTGCTTGGGAGTACGATGAAAAGTCAGGTCAGTACTATCTCCACTTTTTCAGCAAGAAGCAACCTGATCTCAACTGGGAAAATGAAAAACTTCGTCAGAAAATTTATGAGATGATGAATTTCTGGATTGATAAAGGCATTGGTGGTTTCCGCATGGATGTCATTGACATGATTGGGAAAATTCCTGACGAGAAAGTAGTCAATAATGGTCCCATGCTCCATCCCTATCTCAAGGAGATGAATCAGGCGACCTTTGGAGATAAGAATCTCTTGACAGTAGGAGAGACTTGGGGAGCAACGCCAGAGATTGCCAAGCTCTATTCTGATCCAAAGGGGCAAGAATTGTCTATGGTCTTCCATTTTGAACATATTGGTCTTCAGTATCAGGAAGGTCAGCCTAAGTGGCACTATCAAAAAGAACTGAATATTGCTAAGTTAAAAGAGATTTTCAACAAATGGCAGACAGAATTAGGAGTTGAGGACGGCTGGAATTCGCTCTTCTGGAACAATCATGACCTCCCTCGTATTGTCTCAATCTGGGGAAATGACCAAGAATACCGTAAAAAATCTGCCAAAGCCTTTGCCATCTTACTTCATCTCATGAGAGGAACTCCTTATATCTACCAAGGTGAGGAGATTGGGATGACCAACTATCCGTTTGAAACGCTGGACCAAGTAGAAGATATTGAATCTCTGAACTATGCGCGTGAAGCTCTTGAAAAAGGTGTTCCGATGGAAGAAATCATGGACAGTATCCGTGTCATTGGACGTGATAATGCCCGTACCCCAATGCAATGGGACGAGAGCAAAAATGCTGGTTTCTCAACAGGTCAACCTTGGTTGGCAGTGAATCCAAACTATCCAACAATCAACGTTCAAGAAGCGCTGGCAAATCCAGAGTCTATTTTCTATACCTATCAGAAACTGGTTCAAATCCGTAAGGAGAATAGCTGGCTGATTCGAGCTGATTTTGAATTGCTTGATACGGCTGAAAAGGTATTTGCCTATATCCGTAAAGATGGGGACCGTCGTTTCCTAGTTGTGGCCAACTTATCCAATGAAGAGCAAGACTTGACCGTAGAAGGAAACGTCAAATCGGTCTTAATTGAAAACACCGTGGCTCAAGAAGTTTTTGAAAAACAAATCTTGGCTCCATGGGATGCTTTCTGTGTGGAATTACTATAAACATTTTTTACAGAAAAATCTAAAAATGAAATCGTATAAAAACAAGGGAGGACTGTATGAAAGACAGAAATCCTTTGTTTTTTTATGACTAAGATTTATAAACTTTCATTCTAGAAATTCAATTAACTTTACAAATTCCCACTATTTTGGTAAAATAAATCTATGTTACAAAAACTAACATAAAGGAGAAAGAAGATGACTACAAAAAAGCGTATCCTTAGTGCAGGCCTGACTTTTGCAGCTGCCTTGCTTTTAGCTGCTTGCGGACAATCAGGTTCAGATACAAAAACTTACTCATCAACTTTTAGTGGAAACCCAACTACTTTTAACTACCTATTAGACTACTACGCTGATAATACAGCCATCATTACCAACCTAGTTGATGGCTTGCTTGAAAATGACAATCACGGAAACCTAGTTCCATCTTTGGCAGAAGACTGGTCTGTTTCAAGCGACGGTCTGACTTATACCTACAAACTGAGAAAAGATGCCAAATGGTTCACGGCTGACGGTGAAGAGTACGCCCCAGTCAAGGCACAAGATTTTGTGACAGGTATCAAGTACGCAGTGGATAATAAATCCCAGGCTATTGACTTGATTCAAAACTCAATCAAGGGCTTGAATGATTATATTACAGGAGCGGATTCTGACTTTTCTAAGGTTGGGGTGAAGGCCATTGACGACCATACTGTTGAGTATACTTTGGCACGCCCAGAACCTTACTGGAACTCAAAAACAACCAACAGTATTCTTTTCCCAGTGAATGAAGAGTTTTTAAACTCAAAAGGGAAAGATTTTGGTACCCTATCTCCAGATAGCATTCTCTACAGCGGACCTTATTTGTTAAAAGATTTCACATCAAAATCATCGATCGAGTATGTGAAAAATCCGCATTACTATGATCATGACAAAGTATCGATTGAACACGTAAAATTGGCTTACTTTGATGGTTCAGACCAAGAATTGACCATCCGTAACTTTGAAAGTGGAGCTTATTCTATCGCTGGGTTTTATCCAAATAGTTCTAACTTTGCTAAGATCAAGGAGAAATATAAGGATAATATCGTCTATAGCTTGCAGGACAAGACTTCTTGGTATTTTAATTTCAACGTCAACCGTAAGGCTTACAACCATACGTCTAAAACGACAGATGAGCAGAAGAAGTCAACTGAGACAGCTGTCTTGAACAAAAACTTCCGCCAAGCGGTGAACTTTGCCTTGGACCGTACAGCCTATTCTGCTCAGTCAAATGGGGAAGAAGCAGCTAGCAAGACCCTTCGTAACACCCTAGTGCCTCCTACATTTGTCCAAGTTGGAGACAAGACCTTTGGAGAAGTAGTTGCTTCTAAATTGGTCAACTATGGCACAGAATGGTCAGATATTAACTTGGCAGATGCTCAGGATGCCTATTTCAACAAAGAAAAAGCCCAAGCAAAATTTGCGGAAGCTAAAAAAGAATTGGCAAGTCAAGGTGTGACTTTCCCAATTCACTTGGATGTTGCAGTTGATCAGACTAGTAAAAATGCTGTGACAGGCATGAACTCAGTTAAGCAAACCCTTGAGTCGGTTTTAGGTGCTGATAACATTGTCATTGATGTTCAGCAACTTTCAACAGATGATTTTAATAACGTAGCCTTCTTGGCGCCGACTCCAGCTGATCGAGACTACGATTTGAACTTTGATGGTTGGGTAGGTGACTACCAAGATCCATCAACTTATCTCAATCCTTTCAATGCAGAGGATGGGTTCTACCTCAAGATTTTTGGTCTAGATGCTCAAGAAGATAAAGCTAAGATTGCTAGCTTGGGGCTTGATACTTACACCAAGATGCTCAAAGATGCAGATAGTGAAAATAAAGATGTAGCCAAACGATATGAAAAATATGCTGAAGCACAGGCTTGGATGATTGACAATTCTCTGATTATGTCAGCTATGTCAAGTGGTGGAACAGCATCTGTAACCAAAGTAACGCCATTTACAAGAGGGTATTCACTGGTCGGCATCAAGGGTGATGGCAATAACTACAAGTACATGAAACTGCAAAAAGATACTGTGACAACCAAACAGTATGAAGAAGCTAAGGCCAAATGGGAGCAAGAAAGCAAAAAAGCAATCGAAAAAGCTCAAAAAGAAGCAGAAAATCATGTTAAATAGATGAACGAGGTTCCGTAAGGGACCTTGTTTTAATGTTTATATAGTAAATTTATTGATGTAATTGTTTGCAAATCAAAAAGAATGTTTCGGAAAGAAGATGAAAACGCCTTACCTAAGCGGATTTATCTCACAAGTGTATTTTTTTATGATATAATAAAATGAAATAAAAATTGATAATAGAGGTATATCGTGAGTAGATCTTCGAAGCGAGCTCGTCAGGGTAAAACAAAAATAGTGATTAGTTGGGGGTTGCTAGCTATCTATGCATTACTAGCAGTCTTTTTATTGTTTTTGATTTTCAAGTACAATATGCTAGCATTCCGATATCTCAATATAGTGGTTGCTGTCTTAATTGTAGCCTTAGCCATCTTGTGCTTCTTTTTAATTCGGTCCAAGAAAGTTCAAAATCTAACGCTGATTTTATTACTACTTGGTGTGTTAATTAACGGAACTTCTCTCCTTGCTGTAGGGCAGTTCATTGGATTTACCAGTCGTTTGAATGCAACATCGAATTACTCAAATTATTCGATGAGTATTGCAGTGTTAGCAGATAGTCCAATTGAGAATATCAGTCAGGTAACCAGTGTGATGGGACCTACTGGGACGGATAAGGATAATATCCAACAGTTGATGAATGATCTTAAGGCTAATCAAAATAAGGAATTGACAGTCGAAGAAAGTAGCTCCTATCTTGCGGCCTATAAGAGCTTGCTAGCCGGTGATACAAAGGCAATCATTCTAAACAGTGTCTTTGAAAATATTATCGAATCAGAATATCCTGACTATGCTTCAAAAATTAAGAAAATCTATACCAAAGAATTAACCAAGACGGTTGAAACTCCAAAAGATGTCAAAGGTAACAGTTTCAACGTTTATATCAGTGGAATTGATACTTACGGTCCAATCAGTTCAGTTTCTCGTTCGGACGTCAATATCATTATGACAGTGAATCGCGAAACTAAAAAGATTCTCTTGACAACGACACCTCGTGATTCCTATGTTCCAATTGCAGATGGTGGCGATAACCAAAAAGATAAGTTGACCCATGCGGGGATTTATGGGGTAGATGCTTCCATTCATACACTGGAAAATCTCTACGGTATTGACTTGAACTATTATGCTCGTTTGAATTTCACCTCTTTCTTGAAATTGATTGATTTACTTGGTGGAGTTGATGTCTATAATGACCAAGAATTTACAGCTCATACAAATGGGAAGTTCTATCCCGTAGGAAATGTTCATCTTGATTCGGAACAAGCTTTAGGATTTGTGCGTGAACGTTATTCTTTGGCAGACGGAGATCGAGATCGTGGTCGTAACCAGCAAAAGGTCATTGTCGCTATTTTGCAAAAGTTAACCTCTACAGAAGCTTTGAAAAATTATGACGGTATTATAAAAGGGTTGCAAGATTCAATTCAAACTAATATGCCACTTGAAACCATGATGAATTTGGTCAATGCCCAACTTGAAAGTGGTGGAACGTATAAGATTAATTCGCAAGATCTTAAAGGAACAGGACGCATGGATTTACCATCCTATGCCATGCCTGATAGTAACCTCTATATGATGGAGATAAGTGATAGCAGTTTGGAGTCAGTCAAGGCTGCAATCAATGATGTGATGGAAGGGAAATAAGACAAAATGATTGATATTCATTCGCATATTGTATTTGGTGTGGATGATGGTCCAAAATCCAAGCAAGAAAGCAAGGCTCTTCTGACGGAAGCCTATAGGCAAGGAGTGAGGACTATTGTATCGACATCGCATAGACGAAAAGGGATGTTTGAAACTCCTGAGGAGACAATAGCAACAAATTTCCAAGAAGTTAAGGAGCTAGCCAAGGAAGTGGCTCCAGACTTGACCATTCTCTATGGGGCAGAAATTTATTATACCCATGATGTGCTTGAGAAGTTAGAAAAACAGGTGATTCCAAGTCTTAATGGGACACGCTATGCTCTCATTGAGTTTAGTATGGCTACTTCTTATCGAGAAATCCATACTGCCTTGAGCAATGTTCTCATGCTTGGGATAACGCCTGTAGTTGCCCACATTGAACGTTATCATGAATTAGAAAATAACGAAAAACGGGTAAAAGAGTTGATTGATATGGGTTGCTACACTCAAATCAATAGCTCAAGTATTTTAAAACCAAAGTTATTTGGAGATAAATATAAATTTATGAAGAAACGAGCTCGCTATTTTCTAGAGCGTGACTTGGTACATTTTGTTGCTAGTGATATGCACAATTTAGACCAAAGACCACCTTACATGAAAGAAGCTTATGAGATCGTTTCAAAACAATACGGTGATAGAAAGGCGAGAGAATTATTTATCGAAAATCCTCGCATCATCTTAGCTGATCAAATTATTTAGGAGTTGACATGAAAGAAAATAAAGAAATCGCAATTGACATTGTCCAATTATTTAAAATCCTTTGGAAGAAGAAAATCGCTATCATCTTGACTGCGATTGTAGCAGCTGTCCTAGCTTTCGGTGTAAGCAGTTTTGTACTAACACCTGAGTACTCTAGTACAACACGTATTTATGTGGTTAATCGAAATCAATCAGAAAAAGCAGGTTTGACCAACCAGGATTTGCAGGCTGGTACTTACCTGGTAAAAGACTATAAGGAAATTATCCTTTCGCAAGATGTACTGGAGAAAGTCATTTCAAATCTTAAACTAGAGAAAACAGTTAAGGCATTAAGCAAGAAGATTCAGGTAACAGTGCCTGTAGATACTCGTATCGTGTCAATTGCTGTAAAAGATGCACAGCCAGAAGAAGCGAGCCGTATCGCCAATGCTCTTCGTGAGGTTGCATCGGAAAAAATCATTTCTGTAACTCGTGTATCTGATGTGACAACACTAGAGGAAGCGAGACCGGCACTAACTCCATCCTCACCTAATATTCGTCGAAATACTGCGCTTGCTTTCCTAGTAGGTGGTGCAGTAATGGTTGTTTCAGTCTTATTGTTTGAATTATTGGATGATCGTGTCAAGCGACCAGAAGATGTCGAAGAAGTCATGCATGTCGCACTTTTAGGAATTGTTCCAGATTTGGATAAGTTAAAGTAAGGGAGAAAATATGCCAACATTAGAAATCGCACAAAAGCGTTTAGATTTTGCTAAAAAAGCTGAAGAACACTATAATGCTTTGCGCACCAATATTCAATTGAGTGGTGATAATTTGAAAGTTCTTGCCATCTCATCTGTCAAACCTGGTGAAGGGAAATCTACAACTTCAACTAATATCGCCTGGGCTTTCGCACGTGCAGGCTATAAAACATTACTAGTAGATGCGGATATCCGTAATTCAGTTATGTCTGGTGTCTTCAAGTCAAGAGAAAAAATTACTGGATTGACTGACTTTTTGGCAGGGACTACTGATCTTTCAAATGGTCTCTGTGATACCAATATTGATAACCTATTTGTTATTCAGGCAGGACCGACATCACCTAATCCAACGGCCCTCCTGCAGAGTGAAAATTTCCATACCATGATTGATACCCTACGTAAGTATTTTGACTATGTCATTGTGGATACTGCACCGATTGGGATGGTTATTGACGCCGCTATCATTACACAAAAATGTGATGCTTCTATCTTGGTTACGGCAGCTGGAGAGACAAAACGACGTGATGTCTTAAAGGCGAAGGAACAGTTAGAACAAACAGGGACTCCTTTTTTAGGTGTAGTTCTAAATAAATTCAACACCGAAGTTGAAAAATACGGAGCTTATGGTGGTTATGGAGCTTATGGAGCTTATGGCAATTATGGGAAAAAGTAAAAAATAAACTAGGAAGTAGTTATGGAAGAGAAAGGGATAAAAATATCTCTGGCAGTAATCCAGAGTTTTATAGTAGTGTTACTGGGGTATTTTCTTAGTTTTGTTAAAGAGACAGATATTCTTTCAACAACAATGATTGTCCTATATATTCTCCACTACATAGTATTTTATTTTAGTGATTTCGGTCAAGATTTTTTTAAAAGAGGATATTTACGTGAGCTTGTTCGCTTGACAAAATATATCATTTTCTTTGCGTTGGCAATTAGTCTTTCCAATTTCTTTTTAGAAGAACGCTTTAGCATCTCTAGACGAGGCATGGTGTATTTCTTAACCTTACACTCGATTCTAATGTATCTAGTCAATATTTTTATCAAGTATTATTCGAAACGGATATTTCCTAATTTGAAATGGAGTAAAAAACTATTCTTGATTACAGCAACATCTAGAGTTGAGAAAGTGATGGATAAATTACTTGATGCTGGTGATTTCTTTGGAGAACTGGTGGCAGTTAGTGTATTAGATAAACCTAATTTCCAACATGATACTATTACAGTCGTACCAGTCGAAGATATTTTAAATTTTGCAACTCACGAAGTTGTGGACGAAGTGTTTATCAATCTTCCTAGTGAAGAATATGATATTGGTGAATTTATTTCTCGTTTTGAAACGATGGGAATTGATGTAACAGTTAATCTAAATGCTTTTGACCATAATCTAGGGCGTGACAAGAAAATCCGTGGGATGGCTGGTCTAAATGTCATTACCTTTTCGACGAAATTTTATAAAAATAGTCATGTCATTGCTAAGCGTGTCATAGATATTATTGGTTCTATTTTTGGTTTAATGATTTGTGGCTTAGTCAGTATAGTTCTAGTTCCAGCTATTAGAAAAGATGGTGGGCCTGCTATTTTTGCCCAGACACGTATAGGAAAAAACGGTCGACATTTTACTTTTTATAAATTTAGATCAATGTGTATTGATGCTGAGGATAAAAAGAGAGAATTGTTGGAGAAAAATACTATGCAGGGTGGTATGTTTAAGATGGATAATGATCCTCGCATCACAAACATTGGGCGCTTTATCCGTAAAACTAGCTTGGATGAACTCCCTCAATTTTGGAATGTTTTGAAAGGGGATATGAGTCTAGTTGGAACAAGACCGCCAACAGTTGATGAATATGAGACATACACACCTGAACAAAAACGTCGATTGAGTTTTAAACCAGGTATCACTGGACTTTGGCAAGTTAGTGGTAGAAGTGAGATTAAGAATTTTGATGAAGTTGTTAAATTAGATGTAGCTTATATAGACGATTGGACAATTTGGAAAGATATTGAAATTCTACTAAAAACAGTTAAAGTTGTATTTATGAGGGATGGAGCGAAGTAAAATTATGAATAAAGTGAGGGAAATTCAACTAGGAGAATTATCTTTATTGAAAAGTTATATTGCTATTTGTAGTAAACATGATTTAAGATATTATGCTTTGGGAGGAACATTGCTAGGAGCAATTCGTCATAAAGGATTTATTCCTTGGGATGATGATATGGATTTAGGGATGCCTCGAAAAGATTATGAAAAATTTATATCTATTTGTAAAAAGGAACTTCCAGAACATGTTATCTTGAGGCTTCACGATGATAATTTAGGTAATACCTCTATTATGGATACATCTTTACAAATTCCATTTGGAGATGAACTATGTAGTCCATTCATAGATATTTTCCCTCTGGATGGTTATCCAGATGATCGTTTTTATTATTTTATTCATACAAACAAAATTAAACTCTATCGAGCACTTTCTAAAATTTCTGTAATCGATCGTTTACATGACAGAGATCGGGGAAGTTTTGAAAATGCAATTGTGAGTATATCAAAAGTTTTGAAACTAAATAAACTTCTAAAAACAACCACTATTAACAACAAATTACAAAATCTAATTAAACAATATGATTTTGAAACTAGTTCAATAGTAGGTAATGTATTAGGTTCCTACAGAGAACGTGAACTTGCTAGAAAAGAAGTATTCGGTGAACCACAATTATTAGAGTTTGAGAACTTGGAAATCAGTTGCCATGCAAACCCAGATGAATATTTAACAAAAATATACGGTGATTACATGAAGTTACCCGAAGAAGCAGAACGTAAGGGTCATTTCGAGTCTACATGGGGAGATTAATTTGAATAGTTTTGATTTAATAGGGGTCAGGATTGACCCTTTAACAATGGATGAAACAGTACAGGCGGTTGAGAATTTTGTCATTGAACAACGCCCTCTTCATTTAATGGGCGTAAACGCTGATAAGATTAACCAATGTCAATCAGATGAAGTCATTAAAAAGATAGTTAATGATTCTGAAATCATCAATGCAGATGGTGCATCAGTCGTTCTAGCCTCTCGATTTTTGGGCTACCAAGTTCCAGAACGAGTTGCTGGAATTGATTTAATGCAAAGATTATTAAAATTAGCCGATGAGAAATCTTATTCAGTGTATTTCTTTGGTGCTAAAGAAGAAGTTTTGCAAGATATGTTACAAAATTTCAAAGAAGAGTATCCAAATCTACGAGTTGTTGGACATCGTAATGGTTATTTTTCTGAGGAAGATGAGCAAGATATTCAGGAAGATATTCGTGAAAAGAATCCCGACTTTGTATTTGTTGGAATTACTTCACCTAAAAAAGAATACATCATCCAAAAATTTATGGATAATGGAGTGAATTCTATTTTTATGGGTGTAGGTGGTAGCTTTGACGTACTGTCTGGTCACATTCAACGTGCTCCACTTTGGATGCAAAAATCAAACTTGGAGTGGTTATTCCGAGTTGCTAATGAACCAAAGCGTCTCTTTAAACGATACTTTGTAGGGAATGTTACCTTTATTAAGCGAGTTTTAGATGAGAAACGAAAAACGAAAAAATAATATTTTACATATTTCACGAACGATGGATATTGGTGGTGCTGAGAGAATCGTGTATCAGTTGAGTTCTGATTTGCAAGATGAATTTGATAGTGTACATGTTGCTTCTACAGGAGGCCTTTGGGAACCAAAATTAGATGCCCAAGGAATTATCCATCATAAAATTCACGATATAGACAGCAAAAATCCTCTTACTGTTTTGAAGTTGCTTCTTACTATTTATCAAATTATTAAGACAAATAAGATTACTCTGGTTCATACGCATCATCGTATGGCAGCTTTTTATATTCGTTTATTAAAACTGATAAATCCCAAGCTAGTCCATGTTTACACTGCTCATAATGTCTTTAAAGATAAGTTGCCTTTATATAGATTTTCACTGAAAAATGCCTATAGTATTGCAGTTGGTCAAGCAGTTAATAAAAATTTGAAAGATGATGTGGGAGTGACAGACAGCACTGTTATCTATAACGGAGTGATCTTGAAACAGTCAGATAGACAAGTTGATGAGATTATGAAGTTTGATGGAATCAAGCTAGGCTGTATTGCAAGATTATCTAAACAAAAAGGTTTGACTTATCTGCTTGATGCGATTTCTTTGATTTCAGATGAAAAACTTCGTTTATTTATCGTTGGGGATGGAGAGCTTAGAGCCGAACTAGAAAACAAGGTTAAAGAACTAAATCTGGAAGATAAAGTATCTTTTTTAGGATATCGCAAGGATATAGTAGAATGTATCAATAGTTTTGATTTTTGTGTTTTGCCTTCAGTATTTGAAGGATTTGGCCTAGTTGCCATTGAGGCATTTATGAATAGCAAAACCTTAGTTGCCACGGATATACCGGGATTAAACGAAGTTGTTACAAATGAAAATGGGATCTTGGTTCCTGCTAAAGATGCTAGGGCCTTAGCTTCTGCTATTGAGAGTCTGGCGACTGACTCAACTCTTAGAACTAGGTTAGCTCATCAAGCTAAAAAAGATTATGAAGAGAAGTTTAGTTATCCTTTATTTTTAGAGAATTATCGTAAATTTTATCAAAAACTAATGGGGGATTCGAAATGAAAAAAGTAATGTTAGTTTTTGGGACGCGTCCAGAAGCAATAAAAATGTGTCCCTTAGTGAATGAACTGAAGAAAAATGATTCAATCAAAACACTTGTATGTGTAACTGGTCAACATAAAGAAATGTTAGAGCAAGTTTTAGATGTCTTTAAAGTTGTTCCTGATTATGATTTAGGAATTATGAAGGCAAATCAAACACTATTTACAATCACGACAAGTATTTTAGATAAAATTCAAGCAGTTTTAGAGCAGGAAAAACCAGATATTGTTCTTGTTCATGGGGATACTACAACCACTTTTGCGACAGCTTTAGCTGCATTTTACATGGGAATTAAAGTTGGACATGTAGAGGCAGGATTGAGAACTTATAATCTTCAAAGCCCATTTCCTGAAGAATTTAATCGTCAGACCACTTCAATTATTGCAGATTTCAATTTTGCTCCCACAGAAGTGGCTAAAGAGAATCTTTTAAAAGAGGGAAGAGAAAATATTTATGTTACTGGAAATACTGTTATTGATGCCTTGAAGACAACCGTTCAAGATCATTATGACCATCCTATTTTAGAGTGGGCTAAGGATAGTAAACTCATCATGTTGACAGCTCATCGACGTGAAAATCTTGGTCAACCCATGGAAAATATGTTTAACGCAGTTAATCGTATCCTGAATGAATTTGAAGAAGTTAAAGTCGTATATCCTATTCATAAGAATCCTAAGGTTCGTGAGTTAGCAAGTAAGGTGTTTGGCGACAATGAACGTATGAAAATCATTGAACCTCTAGAAGTCATTGATTTCCATAATTTTATGAATCAAAGCTACATGATTTTAACAGATTCGGGTGGTGTACAAGAAGAAGCACCTTCTTTAGGTAAACCAGTATTGGTAATGCGTGATACAACAGAACGTCCAGAGGGGATTGCTGCAGGAACCTTGAAATTAGTAGGAACAGAAGAAGAAAATATTTATACTAATTTCAAACTGCTTTTAGAAGATGAAACAGAGTACAGCAAGATGAGTAAAGCAAGTAATCCATATGGAGATGGAAAAGCTTGTGAGCGTATTGTTGATATCATTTTGGAAGGATTATCATAATGGATCAGATTTCTATTGTTGTACCAGTGTACAATGTTGAGAACTATTTGAGTTATTGTGTAGAAAGTCTAAGACAACAAACATATAAAAATATTGAAATAATCTTAGTAGATGATGGTTCGACGGATAGTTCTGGAGAAATTTGTGACCAATATGCTCGAGAAGATGACAGAATAAAAGTTCTGCATATTGAAAATGGGGGATTGTCCAATGCCCGCAATACTGGGGTAAAAGAATCTTCAACAGATTGGATTGTTTTCATTGATTCAGACGATTATTATGACCATAGAGCCATTGAATATTTAGTAGAACTTAGAGATAAGTATAGAGTTGATCTTGTAGCAACTCCAGTGATTGAAGTTAGAAACTATGAAAATAGTGATTTCCTAGGAGATTTCAGAGAGAAATATTCTGGAAAATTAGATCGTAGAACAGCTTTAGAACAAATGTTTTATGGAAATTATGTTGGGACACATTCAGGTGGTAAACTATATAAGAAAGAAATTTTATTAAGGTTTCCATATCCTAATGGGATGTTGTATGAAGATTTAGCTCTTGCTTATGAGCATATTGCTTTCTGTGAAAATATTGCTGTTAGTGATCTAAATCTTTATAAATACTATCGAAGACCAGGAAGTATTGTAAATTCTAAGTATAGTGATCGTCTCTTAGATTTTTACAAGGCAATGGAATGGAATAGAAGTTATGTTGAACGAGACTATTCAGGTGATAGGGATATGAGAAGAGCCTTGAATGTTCGCTATGTTTTTAATGGTCTGCATATTGTACATGCTATGCTTAGTTCAGATATGTATGCTGAAGTTAATAAAATTAGAAAAGAATACATTCAATATTTCAAAGATGTTATTCCGAATTCAAATGTTACAAGGAAAAATAAATTGAAATATATATTGTTTCTCGTATCTGCAAAATTGTATAAAAAAGTCAGAGGGAAAATGGGTTAGATAGTCATGAAGGTTTTAAAAAACTATGCTTACAATCTCTCTTATCAATTACTAACCATTGTACTACCTTTCATAACAACACCGTATGTTACAAGGGTTTTCAGTTCAAATGATTTAGGAACTTTTGGCTATTTTAATTCGATTGTTGCTTACTTTATTTTTTTGGCAACATTAGGAGTAGCTAATTATGGGACAAAAGAGATTTCAGCTCATAGAAATAATATCCCTAATAATTTTTGGGGTATTTATACCTTGCAGTTTACTGCGACTTGTATATCGATATTTCTATATATTGGTCTGTGCTTTTCATTTTCATTTATGCAAAATCCAGTAGCATATATATTGGTATTATCTCTATTATCTAGGGGATTAGATATTACTTGGCTTTTTCAAGGACTAGAAGATTTTAGAAAGATAACTGTTAGAAATATCACTGTCAAACTCATAGGTGTTATTTCAATATTTTTGTTCATAAAGTCTCAGAATGATTTATATCTATATGTCTTTTTATTAACTATATTTGAATTTTTAGGACAATTAAGTATGTGGCTGCCAGCTCTAGAATTTATAGGTAAGCCACAATTTGACTTCAATTATGCCAAGAAACATCTTAAACCGGTGATATTACTGTTTTTACCTCAAATAGCGATATCTTTATATGTTACGTTAAATAGGACAATGCTTGGAGCTTTAGCATCAACAACAGATGTTGGAATTTATGATCAATCTTTAAAGTTGGTAAATATCCTACTTACTTTGGTAACTTCACTGGGTAGTGTTATGCTACCACGTGTTTCGAATCTTTTATCAACAGGGGATAAGAAGTCTGTGAATCGCATGAATCAATTATCTTTCTTGATATACAATCTTGTGATTTTTCCGACTATTGCAGGTATGTTAATTATCAATAATGACTTTGTGAAATTTTTCTTAGGAAATGACTTTCAAGAAGCAAGATATGCTATTGCAATCATGATTTTTAGGATGTTTTTTATTGGTTGGACGAACATTATGGGGATTCAAATTTTGATACCTCATAATAAGAACAAAGAATTTTTGATTTCAACAACGGTTCCAGCAATTATTAGTGTTGGTTTAAATTTACTTTTACTGCCTGAATTTGGATATATTGGGGCTGCGATTGTTTCTGTATTAACAGAAGTATTTGTATGGGTTATCCAATTGTATTTTACAAGAAAATATTTAAAAGATGTACCAATTTTTAAATCAACTATTAAAATATTTTCAGCATCAATTCTTATGTATGTTACCCTTTCATTTTTGAAGTCAATTTTGACTTTTACACCTATTGTTAATGTTGTTGTATGTGCTATTGTGGGGGCGATACTTTATGGTTTGCTAATTTTAATATTTAAAATAGTTGGCTTAAAGGAGATAAAAGAGCAGCTGTTAAATAATTAGTATGATGATAATCTATACAGAAATAATCAAAGTTATTTTTGCAAGAATTTGTTTTAGCTAAGTTAGTTGATTGAAAAAGTCTAGAAAGGGAAGGATGGAAGATTGTAGATGAACTAAAAGTTTAAAAATATTAAATAATATATAAAAATTATCAATTATGTTCATTCTATATTATTCTTTACCAAATAAATAATATGATAAAAATTAAATTTGAAAATCTACTGGTTAGTATTGTTGTATCTGTAGTGATATTTTTTAATACTATTTCTACTACAATGCTGGATAAAACTTTTTTTCAAGCTAAAGCAAATTATCTTTTATTAGTAGTTTTGTTATTAGGTCTTCGTTTTATGTTTCCAACACGTATTTCATTTAAATATCTAATATTTTCTTCTTTGCTATTATTATCAGGAATTTTAGTATATTTTCAGACTGGAAAACTTAATTTTCTTATTTATTCAGCCCTTCTAGTTTTATTAGTTAATGTAGATATGAAAGTAGTTTTGAAAACGTATGTCATTGTAGCAGGTTTTCTTGTACTAAGTGTATTTCTTTTATCTCTCTCAGGTGCAGTACCCAATCTACAATATAATCGTGAAGGAGTTATTCGGAATTCGTTTGGATTTATCTATCCTACAGATTTTGCATCCCACTGTTTCTATATTTTCTTGGCTTTTTCTTATTTATTAAAAGATAAATTTATATGGATTAGATCTCTAATAGGTGTACTTTTATCTTTCTTTGTTATAAAATATTGTGATGCACGTTTAAATGGCTTATCAATTATTTTAGCAACAATTATTTTTATATTTTTCTATTTTAATGAAGATAAGAAATTTCGGATCTATTCAATTTTCCCTTATTCTGTAGTTCTATGTTCGTCAATAATGATGTATTTATCTTATATTTTCTCTTGGGGATCTCCATTTTTAGTATCTATCAATAAATTAATTACAGGTAGATTAGCTTTGGGGAAAAATGCATTTAATACTTTTGGTGTACATCTTTTTGGAACTAGAGACGTATTATTTAAAGGGTCAGGAGGTAAAACGGAGGCTGTTATTGATTATAACTACGTAGATTCATCGTATGTTCAAATGTTATTTACATATGGTGTTATACCTCTTGTGCTACTTATATGTCTGTATGTTGTAATTTCGAGAGAACAGTATAAGCAGGGGCAATATTTATATGTAGTAATATTATCTTTAGTGGCTCTAAACTGCATGATTGAAGCTTTTTGGTTTGTCCCGACTTACAATATATTCATGTTTTTGTTGTTCACAAAAAATACTTTTGTTAATAAATCGTTGAATAATTTTAATCCTTTGGATAAAACGGAGTTGTTAAACTGATGAAATGAATTTTTTTGATTTACAAAATTATTTTTCTTCATAAAATGAACTATTCTAACTAATATTTCAAAAAAAATTTTTAAAATCTATTTTTGCATGATATTTTAATGAGGATAACTTTACAATGCTACAAAAGTGTCGAGTCTAATAAAGGAGTGTAATATGTACGACTATCTAATCGTTGGTGCTGGTTTGTCGGGAGCAATTTTTGCTTATGAAGCAACCAAGCGTGGAAAAAAAGTAAAAGTGATTGATAAACGTGACCACATTGGTGGAAATATCTACTGTGAGAATGTAGAAGGAGTCAATGTCCATAAATATGGTGCCCATATCTTCCATACTTCTAATAAGAAAGTTTGGGATTATGTGAATCAATTTGCTGAATTTAACAACTATATCAACTCGCCTGTAGCTAATTACAAGGGTAGCCTTTATAATCTACCTTTCAATATGAATACTTTCTATGCTATGTGGGGAACAAAAACTCCTCAAGAAGTCAAAGATAAGATTGCTGAGCAAACGGCTCACATGAAGGATGTTGAACCTAAAAACTTGGAAGAGCAAGCTATTAAGTTGATCGGCCCAGATATTTATGAAAAGTTGATCAAAGGCTATACTGAAAAGCAATGGGGACGTTCTGCGACTGACCTTCCACCGTTTATCATCAAACGTCTACCAGTTCGTTTAACCTTTGATAATAATTATTTTAACGATCGTTACCAAGGGATTCCAATTGGTGGCTATAATGTCATCATCGAAAATATGCTGAAGGATGTAGAAGTAGAACTTGGTATTGACTTTTTTGCCAATCGTCAGGAATTAGAAGCTTCTGCTGAAAAAGTTGTCTTTACAGGGATGATTGACCAATACTTCGATTACAAACATGGTGAATTAGAATATCGTAGTCTTCGTTTTGAGCATGAAGTTCTGGATGAAGAAAACTATCAAGGAAATGCAGTTGTCAACTATACAGAACGTGAAATTCCTTATACTCGTATTATTGAGCATAAACATTTTGAGTATGGTACGCAAGATAAAACGGTCATTACTCGTGAATACCCAGCAGATTGGAAACGAGGAGATGAACCTTATTATCCAATCAATGATGAGAGAAACAATGCTATGTTTGCTAAGTATCAAGAAGAAGCAGCACAGAATGATAAGGTGATTTTCTGCGGACGTTTGGCCGATTATAAATACTACGACATGCATGTGGTCATTGAACGTGCCCTAAATGTTGTAGAGGAAGAGTTTAAATAAGATAACGAAGGATAAAATTGATAGATGAAATATTATCTAAAAGAAGAATTTCTGAAGGATTCTGGTGCACGAAATGCGGGGAATAAGGCTCGAAACGATGTTGAAGAAATAGTAGTTCGTGAGGGCTATAGTCCTTTGTTATTGATGGTAGATGATTGGTATCAAATGGGGACTATTAGAGCCCAACGACACAAGGCCAAAGCCTTATCCAAAGCAATCTCTAAGTTAAAGGAAGGGGATCAGCTACTGATTCAATTTCCTATGCTTCATCATAGTTTCTTTACGACTCATTTAGTCAAAAGAATGCAGCGTAAAGGAGTGAAGGTTCACTTTATTATTCATGATTTAGAAGTTTTGCGCTATGCTAATTTGGATACAGTACCCTTGAAGCATAAAATTCGTGTTCATCTTCAAGAGTCAAGTCTTTTGAAACAAGCTGATGGTCTTATTGCTCATAATCCAGTTATGAAATCAGTGCTTGTTGATAAGGGAATTTCTGAGAAAAAAATAGTTAGTTTAGGCATTTTTGACTATCTGATCCCGAATTATCAGGAGAAAGAAGATTTATCGAAGGAAGGAGCTATTATTGTAGCTGGAAATTTAGCTCAAGAAAAAGCAGGTTACTTATATGAGTTGCCTGCAAGACCGGCATATAACCTTTATGGTGTTGGTTTTGATGAGGCTAGAAAGCTATCCAATGAAACCTATTTTGGTTCCTTTCTTCCAGATGAACTACCGGCAGCGTTGGAAGGAAGCTTTGGTTTAGTCTGGGACGGTGATAGTTCTAAAACTTGTAGCGGAGTATATGGTGAGTATTTGAGATACAATAATTCCCACAAGGCTTCCCTTTATTTGGCTTCTGGTTTTCCTATTATTGTTTGGAAACAATCTGCTTTGGCTAATTTCGTCTTAGAAAAAGAGTGTGGAATTAGTGTTGAGAGTTTACTTGACTTAGAAGAAGTATTGGAACATTTATCTCAAGCAGAATATCAGAATTTGGTCAAAAATGCTAAGGTTGTAGGCCAAAAAATTCGTGAGGGTTCTTATCTCCTTTCCGCATTGCAAGCTTTAAATTAATGAATCTAAAAATGACTTAAATAGATAGATGAGGGAATTACTGAGTTCCCTCTTTTCTTATAGTGAAAAAAGAGATTAGAAAATGAAATAAGATTAAATAGTTGTCAGAAAATAACAACTAAACATGAAAATTCAGAAAATTCTATTGACAGAACTTAAAAAAGGGTCTATAATGGATAGAAAAACAATGGAGAGTACTATGAAAACAAGGAAAGTATTGGCTCTTGCGGGAGTAACTTTATTAGCAGCAGGTGTCTTAGCTGCTTGTTCTGGGGGCTCAGGTGCTAAAGGTGAGCAGACTTTTTCATTTACCTACGAGACAGACCCAGATAACCTCAACTATTTAACAACTGGTAAGGCAGCGACCGCTGACATTACTAGTAATGTGATTGATGGATTGCTTGAAAATGATAAATACGGGAACCTTATTCCCTCAATGGCAGAGGACTGGTCAGTTTCTAAGGATGGGTTGACTTACACTTATAAGATTCGTCAGGATGCTAAGTGGTACACATCTGAGGGAGAAGAGTATGCTCCTGTTAAGGCTCAGGACTTTGTGACAGGTCTTAAATATGCGACAGATAAGAAATCAGAAGCCCTTTACTTGGTACAAGATTCAATTAAAGGTTTGGACGCATACGCTAAAGGGGAAAATAAAGATTTCTCTCAAGTTGGGATTAAAGCGATTGACGATCAAACAGTCCAATACACTTTGAACAAACCTGAAAGTTTTTGGAATTCTAAAACAACCATGGGTGTCTTGGCACCAGTTAATGAAGAGTTTTTGAACTCAAAAGGGGATGATTTTGCCAAAGCAACAGATCCAAGTAGTATCTTGTACAATGGTCCTTATTTGTTGAAATCTATTGTAACCAAATCTGCTGTTGAATTTGCGAAAAATCCTAACTACTGGGATAAAGACAATGTCCATATTGACAAAGTGAAATTGTCATTCTGGGATGGTCAAGATACTAGTAAACCTGCAGAAAACTTTAAAGATGGTAGCTTAACAGCAGCTCGTCTCTATCCAACTAGTGCAAGTTTTGCAGAGCTTGAGAAAGAGATGAAGGATAATATTGTCTATACACAACAAGATTCTACGACTTATGTAGTGGGGACAAATATTGACCGTCAGTCCTACAAATATACTTCTAAGACTAGCGAAGAACAAAAGACATCTACTAAAAAGGCTCTCTTAAACAAGGATTTCCGTCAGGCGATTGCTTTTGGTTTTGATCGTACGGCCTATGCCTCTCAGTTGAATGGACAAACTGGAGCAAGCAAAATCTTACGTAATATCTTTGTTCCACCAACATTTGTTCAAGCAGATGGTAAAAACTTTGGAGATATGGTCAAAGAAAAATTGGTGACTTATGGGGATGAATGGAAGGATGTCAACCTTGCCGATGCTCAAGACGGTCTGTACAATCCTGAAAAAGCTAAAGCAGAATTTGCTAAGGCTAAGACTGCTCTTCAGGCAGAAGGAGTACAGTTCCCAATTCACCTAGATATGCCTGTTGATCAGACAGCAACTACAAAAGTTCAACGTGTCCAATCTATGAAACAATCCTTGGAAGCGACTTTAGGATCTGATAATGTGGTTATTGATATTCAACAATTACAAAAAGATGACCTATTGAATGTTACTTTATTTGCACAAACTGCTGCTGGTGAGGATTGGGATCTTTCTGATAACGTTGGATGGGGACCAGACTTCTCAGATCCATCAACTTATCTTGACATCATCAAGCCTTCTGTAGGGGAAAATACGAGAACTTATCTAGGATTTGATTCAGGAAAAGACAATGAGGCGGCTAAGAAGGTTGGTCTCAATGATTATGATAAAATGGTCAATGAAGCAGGTGAAGAAACTACAGATGTTACAAAACGTTATAACAAGTATGCCGAAGCTCAAGCTTGGTTGACAGATAGTGCCTTAGTCATCCCAACAACTTCTAAAACTGGTCGTCCAATCTTGTCTAAGATGGTACCATTTACTTTACCTTTCTCTTTCTCAGGTAACAAGGGGACAAGCGATCCGCTCCGATACAAATACCTTGAACTTCAAGACAAGGCAGTCACTGCAGATGAATATCAAAAAGCTCAAGATAAATGGATGAAAGAAAAAGGAGAATCCAATAAAAAAGCGCAAGAAGAACTCGCAAAACATGTGAAATAAGATAAAAAGAAGTTAGTTATTCGCTAACTTCTTTTGGTTTATCGAAAATGAGTTGAAACATCTTTTCACTTTCAAAGATTATGAAGTTAATTTTTTTGTAGAAAAAATCCTGAGTTTTTATTCTCAGGATTTTCTTTCATCTCACTGTTGTGGTTGCTGTTGAACTTGTGGATTTTGTGGCGTTGGTTGTACTGGTTGTGTCGGTTGAACAGCCTGGCCAGCTTGTCCTTGATTAGGATCAGTTGCTGGAGCATTATTGGGTTGTTGACCAACCGTCGTACTTGCCTGTGTAGTTGAACTTTCAGCTGTTGTGCTTGGAGTTTCTACTGTTTGTGTTTGTTGTGTTACTGAATTATTCCATGTGTTCTTTGCGTTGTTCTGGAAGACGAATTCTCCATTTCGGAACAGGCCGTCTGGCATCGTCCAATCTCCAGGTTGGTCATCTTCTGATAGATACGATATCATTGAGCGATAAACCTTAGCAGCAACTAGGAAACCATCTCCAACGATTGGAGTTAAACGATTTGAGTAACCAGTCCATACAGCCATAGAATATTTACGAGTATAACCTACAAACATTTCATCTGGAGCTACGTAGCCAGTGTTCTTGATATACTTTTCAATTTCGTCGTCAGTATAGTTAGAAGTACCTGTCTTACCTGCTTGTGGAAGCCATGGTAGGTAAGCACCACGTCCGGTTCCGTAAGCTAAAACAGTTTTCATCATTTCGGTCATCATATAGGCAGTAGTTTCTTTCATAGCTCGTGTACCAGCATCAGAAAATTCTTTTTCACTACCATCACTGAAGACGATTTTATTGATATACATTGGTTTGTGGTAAATACCACCATTAGCAAAGGCGGCATAAGCAGCAGCCATTTTTTCACTACTTGCACCGTACTGTTTGTTGGATTCAGTTGTGTTACTTGAAATGGCGTTTGCATAATGCATACTTGGATAGTCGATACCAAGACCATTAAGGAAGGTTTTAGATCTATCTAGACCAACCTTATTCAAAGTCTCAACGGCTGTGACATTTCGTGATTGTTGAAGAGCATACTGGATTGTAATGTTTCCAAAGTAACCATGATCCCAGTTGTAGACTGGAGTATCAGTGCCAGGATAGTTATAAGGAACATCATGTACAATAGAAGCAGTAGAGTCATAAACTCCATATTCTAAAGCGGGAGCATAGTCAGTGATTGGTTTCATTGTAGAACCCCAGTCACGATTGGTTTCAACGGCTTGGTTGATTCCGAAAGACACATTACTTGATTGGTGACGGGCACCTAACTGAGCAATGACTTTACCATTTGTTACATCCACGATAGTGGAAGCTACTTGAAGTTCATCATCTGGATAAGCAACGTACTCATCTGTATTGTAAACATCCCAAAGTCTCTGTTGAACATTTTTGTCGACATTAGTATAGACTTCCATACCTGTGGTAAGAAGGTTGTAGCCCGTTTCTTGTTCGACTTGGTCGATTACTTCTTTGAGGTAGTTGTCCATATAGGCTGGGTAACTATTGGCTGACTTCAAGCTTTGAAGACCGTCAGTGATAGGCGTATTAATAGCTTTTTCGTAATCTTCTGCACTGATATACTTCTGTCCCTTCATTTCTGAAAGTACCAAGTTACGACGCTCTAGAGCAGCTTCTGGATGAGAATATGGATCATATTGGTTTGGTGCTTGAGGCATTCCGGCTAGGAGTGCTAACTGTGGCAAGCTTAAATCCTTCAAGTCTTTTCCATAGTAATTTTCGGCTGCGGTTTGCATTCCATAGTTACCGTTAGACATGTAGACTTTGTTGATGTAGTAGGTCAGGATTTCTTGCTTGGTTGCTTTTTGCTCTAATTGAACGGCTAGCCAAGCTTCTTGGGCTTTACGTGACAAGGTTTGATCGGCAGTTGAAGTAGAGAAATAAGTTAATTTAATCAATTGCTGAGTCAAGGTTGAAGCCCCTTGGAGCCCTCCTTTCCCTTGGAGGTTTCTCAATGCCGCCCCCATGATACGAATGGTATCAACACCTCTATGATCAAAGAAACGGTGGTCTTCGATAGACACGATGGCCTTGACCAAGTCAGTAGGAATTTCATTTGCTTGGGCATTTACGCGACGTTCAGATCCAAGGTCAGCAATCAGTTCGTTTTTGTTGTCATAAATCTTGCTAGAGGTTGTCGCAACTAATTTACTCTCAGATAAGGCTGGAGCCTTGCTAACAAAGTAGAGGAAGATACCTCCACCCAATAGAAATAATGCGATAAATAAGGTAAGAAATGTAATTCCAATATACTTTAAGAATCGCAGAATAGTTTGTTTATTCATCTTGTTTTACCACCTAGTAAATGTTCTTTGATAATATCGAGATAGGGAATTTGAGGGAAAGCTCCTTGCTTTACTAAATATCCGTATTCTTGAATATATCCAAGTGGCATTGATTTTTGACCCTTATCTTGATGATAAAAGCGAATCAAATCAAGTGCCGGCAACAAATAAGTTTCTTGTCGAGAAGAAAAATGAAGCAGTACGAAGCAAATGCCCTGCTGTTCTAGAACTTGTTCCATATGTTGAATCTGGTGAAGATGGAAGTTCTTCATTGGGATAGCATTTTTTTGCCGCGTTTCCTTGGCTTCAAAGTCAATGTAATGTCCTCTATATACGCCAGAGTAATCTGTTGTGGAAGCTTGTCTAAAGTAGGCTTCTACAATTTTGGCTCGACTACGTTGAGGATAGTCTACTCGAACAATCTGAACAGGCGTTGGCTTTTTATGGATAACTGCCATGCCATGCGTCAGATAGTAGTCGTTTGTAGCGTTGATCATCTTTTCAAAAGTCATTCCTCGATTTGCGAAATTTTTTGGTTGAGAAATGGATGTTTGGCTTTTTTTTGATGAAATTTTATGAGGATAGTTGACCATATTTCTCCTTATTGGTACAATAACATCACTCTATTATACCATAAAAATAGAAAGAAAGGTGTAAAAATGACTACAGCTTTAATTATGGGATATTCTAATTTTGACTTGGGTTTGTTTAATGAAAAAGATATCAGGATAAAAATTATAAAGAAAGCCATTCGCCGTGATTTAGAAAGTTTAGCAGAAGAAGGGATTAAATGGCTGGTCTTTACAGGAAACTTGGGATTTGAATCTTGGGTGCTGGATGTCGCAAATGAAATGAAAGAAGAATATGATTTCAACCTAGCAACCATTTTTGATTTTGAAACACACGGGGAAAATTGGAATGAAGCGAATCAGCTTAAACTTAGCCAATTTAAGCAGGTCGATTTTGTCAAATATGCCTATCCTAAATATGAACATATGGTGCAACTACGAGACTACCAACGATTTTTACTGGAAAATACTGATTTAGCTTATTTTTTCTATGACCCAGAAAATGAGACTAAATTAAAATTTATAGACAATTTGATGAAAAATCAGGAAGGTTATCGCATAAAAAGGCTAACCTTTGAAGACTTAAATGAGCTAGTAGAAAATTTTTCTGAAAAGTAAGGCTTTGACCTTGATTTTTGTTTGCCTTTTTTTATATAATAATACTATTAGAAACCGAGAATGGAGAGAGAGATGGCAAGTATTATTTTTTCAGCGAAAGATATTTTCGAGCAAGAGTTTGGACGTGAAGTCCGTGGGTATAGTAAGGTTGAAGTTGATGAATTTTTGGACGATGTCATCAAGGACTATGAAACTTATGCTGCCTTAGTCAAGTCTCTCCGTCAAGAAATTGCAGAGTTGAAGGAAGAATTGTCTCGCAAACCTGAATCTGCACCGGTTCAAGCAGAACCACTTGAAATGACAGCAACAACTTCTATGACGAATTTTGATATTTTAAAACGTCTAAATCGTCTTGAGAAAGAAGTATTTGGGAAACAAATTTTGGATAACTCTGATTTATAAGAGCTTATTTGAAAAGTGCAATTTTTGGATAATCGCGTGAGGAGAATTTCTTTTCATGAGGAAAGTCCATGCTAGCACAGGCTGTGATGCCTGTAGTGTTTGTGCTAGGCGAATCCATAAGCCTAGGGACGAGAGATCGTTACGGCAGTCGAAATGGCTAAGTCCTTGGATAGGCCAGAGTAGGCTTGAAAGTGCCACAGTGACGGAGTCTTTCTGGAAACAGAGAGAGTGGAACGCGGTAAACCCCTCAAGCTAGCAACCCAAATTTCGGTCGGGGCATGGAGTACACGGAAACGAACGTAGTACTCTGACTGCTACCAGCTGTAAGCTGTTAGTGGTAGACAGATGATTATCGAAGGAAGTGGTCCTAGTCACTTCTGGAACAAAACATGGCTTATAGAAAATTGCATATAGGTTGGGGCTGAGAAAACTTTCTCAACCTCATTTTTTAAAGTGGACATATAGAAAGGTCTTATAAGACTGTAACATGAAAAAAGAATTTAATTTAATTGCTACTGCTGCAGCGGGTCTTGAGGCTGTCGTTGGTCGTGAGGTGCGAGAGTTGGGCTACGATTGTCAGGTTGAAAATGGACGTGTTCGTTTTCAAGGAGACGTGAGAGCCATTATCGAAACCAACCTCTGGCTTCGGGCAGCAGACCGTATCAAGATTATCGTAGGAACTTTTCCAGCTAAGACTTTTGAGGAGCTCTTTCAAGGAGTTTTCGCCTTAGATTGGGAAAATTATTTACCGCTTGGAGCTCGTTTTCCGATTTCGAAAGCCAAATGTGTGAAATCTAAATTACACAATGAACCCAGTGTTCAGGCTATTTCAAAGAAGGCCGTTGTCAAGAAATTGCAGAAACACTACGCCCGCCCAGAAGGTATTCCTCTGATGGAGAATGGTCCTGAGTTTAAGATTGAGGTTTCTATTCTCAAAGATGTAGCAACTGTCATGATTGATACGACAGGGACTAGCCTCTTTAAACGTGGCTATCGTACCGAAAAAGGTGGGGCTCCTATCAAGGAAAACATGGCAGCAGCTATTTTGCAACTCTCTAACTGGTATCCAGACAAGCCCTTGATTGATCCGACCTGTGGTTCAGGAACTTTCTGTATAGAGGCAGTTATGATTGCTAGAAAGATGGCGCCTGGTCTTCGTCGCTCCTTTGCTTTTGAGGAATGGAACTGGATTAGCGATCGCTTGATCCAAGAAGTGCGCACAGAAGCGGCTAAGAAAGTGGATCGTGAGCTTGAGCTAGATATCATGGGTTGTGATATCGATGCACGTATGGTGGAAATTGCTAAGGCCAATGCTCAGGCAGCAGGTATTGCAGGAGATATTACCTTTAAGCAGATGCGCGTGCAGGATTTGCGTTCTGATAAAATCAATGGAGTGATTATCTCTAACCCACCTTATGGTGAACGCTTGTCAGATGATGCAGGGGTTACCAAGCTTTATGCTGAGATGGGTCAAGTATTTGCTCCTCTGAAAACCTGGAGTAAGTTTATCCTAACTAGCGATGAAGCCTTTGAGCTCAAGTACGGTAGTCAAGCGGATAAGAAGCGTAAGTTGTACAATGGAACCTTAAAAGTTGATTTGTATCAATATTTCGGTCAGCGTGTTAAACGTCAGGAAGTAAAGTAGAAAGGAAAACTCATGAGTAAGAAAAGACGGAATCGTCATAAAGCAGAACATCAAGAAGCGCAATTTGATTTTGATGAAGCCAAAGAGCTAACAGTTGGAGAAGCTATGCGAAAAAATGAAGAGGTGGAAGCAGGTGTATTGCCTGGAGATTCTATCTTGGACAAGTATGTGAAACAACATAAAGATGAAATTGAAGCAGATAAGTTTGAAACACGTCAGTTTAGCAAGGATGATCTAGTTGAAAAAGAAGAGGTAGAGGAGACTCAGACTCTGGATAATTTGCTTCAAGAGCTTCGTGAGGAAACGGGAGTAACTTCTCCAGTTCCAGAAGATGAATTGAGTCAGTTTGATGATTTAGAATTAACACGAGTTTCAGAAGCTCCTCTTGTCGAAGAATTTGAGAAGGAAGAGGTACCATTAGTTGGAACGGAAGAGGCTCTCACGCGTTCTCGAGTCACAGATAGTGAAGATGGAAACAGTAAGAAGAAATGGGTGCTTTACGGTATTCTAGCAGCCTTAGTGGTTCTTATCCTTGGAACTGGTTATTATGTTTATCGTCAAGTGGCTCGTTCGACCAAGGAAATCCAAACTTCTCAATCAACTACAAATACGCAGTCAGATGCGGAAGAATTCAATAATTTATATGATGCCTTCTATACAGATAGCAACAAAACGGCTCTGAAGAATAGCCAGTTTGATAAACTGAGTCAACTGAAAACCTTGCTTGATAAGCTAGAAGGTAGTCGTGAATATACGCTTGCAAAATCTAAGTATGATAGCCTAGCAACTCAAATCAAGGCCATTCAAGATGTCAATGCTCAATTTGAGAAACCAGCTATTATGGATGGTGTCTTGGATACTAACGCTAAAGCTAAATCAGATGCTAAATTTACAGATATTAAAACTGGAAATACGGAGCTTGATAAAGTTCTAGATAAGGCTATCAGCCTTGGTAAGAGCCAGCAAACAAGTGCTTCAAGCTCAAGTTCAAGTGAAACTAGCAGCTCAAGCTCTAGTCAAGCAAGCGAAAATACTGCTAGTGAGACAAGTCCAAGTAGCTCAAATACTGCATCAACTGAAACTAGAAGTACCCGCAGTGAAGTCAATATGGGTGTATCAAGTGCAGGAGTTGCTGTTCAAAGAAGTGCGAGTCGTGTTTCTTATAACCAGTCTGCTATTGATGATAGCAATAATTCTGCCTGGGATTTCGCGGATGGTGTCTTAGAACAAATTCTAGCGACTTCACGTTCACGTGGTTATATCACTGGTAACCAATATATCCTTGAACGTGTTAATATCGTTAATGGCAATGGTTATTACAACCTCTACAAGCCAGATGGAACCTATCTCTTTACCCTTAACTGTAAGACAGGATACTTTGTTGGAAATGGTTCTGGACATGCGGATGACTTGGACTACTAAGCAGTCGTTACAAAATTCTTTCTTTTCAAAAGTAAAAATGATAAAATAAAACAAATTAAACAAGAGGAGTGTCAAATGACAAAAGCTAACTTTGGTGTTGTTGGTATGGCCGTAATGGGTCGTAACCTTGCCCTTAATATTGAATCTCGTGGTTACACAGTTGCTATTTACAACCGTAGTAAAGAAAAAACTGAAGATGTAATTGCTTGCCATCCTGAAAAGAACTTTGTACCAAGCTATGACGTTGAAAGTTTTGTAAACTCAATCGAAAAACCTCGTCGTATCATGCTCATGGTTCAAGCTGGACCTGGTACAGATGCTACAATTCAAGCCCTTCTTCCACACCTTGACAAGGGTGATATCTTGATCGACGGAGGAAACACTTTCTACAAAGATACAATCCGTCGTAATGAAGAATTGGCAAACTCAGGTATCAACTTTATCGGTACTGGGGTTTCTGGTGGTGAAAAAGGTGCCCTTGAAGGTCCTTCTATCATGCCTGGTGGACAAAAAGAGGCCTACGAATTGGTTGCGGATGTTCTTGAAGAAATCTCAGCTAAAGCACCAGAAGATGGCAAACCATGTGTGACTTACATCGGTCCTGATGGAGCTGGTCACTATGTGAAAATGGTTCACAACGGTATCGAGTATGGTGATATGCAATTGATCGCAGAAAGCTATGACTTGATGCAACACCTGTTGGGCCTTTCTGCAGAAGATATGGCTGAAATCTTTACTGAGTGGAACAAGGGTGAATTGGACAGCTACTTGATTGAAATCACAGCTGATATCTTGAGTCGTAAAGACGATGAAGGCCAAGACGGACCAATCGTAGACTACATCCTTGACGCTGCAGGCAACAAGGGAACTGGTAAATGGACTAGCCAATCATCACTTGACCTTGGTGTGCCATTGTCACTCATCACTGAGTCAGTATTTGCACGTTACATCTCTACTTACAAAGAAGAACGTGTGCATGCAAGCAAGGTTCTTCCAAAACCAGCTGCCTTCAAATTTGAAGGAGACAAGGCTGAGTTGATTGAAAAGATCCGTCAAGCCCTTTACTTCTCAAAAATCATTTCATACGCACAAGGTTTTGCGCAATTGCGTGTAGCTTCTAAAGAAAACAACTGGAACTTGCCATTTGCAGATATCGCATCTATCTGGCGTGATGGCTGTATCATCCGTTCTCGTTTCTTGCAAAAGATTACAGATGCTTACAACCGTGATGCAGACCTTGCTAACCTTCTTTTAGATGAATACTTCTTGGATGTCACTGCTAAGTACCAACAAGCAGTGCGTGATATCGTAGCTCTTGCTGTTCAAGCTGGTGTACCAGTACCAACCTTCTCAGCAGCTATTACTTACTTTGATAGCTACCGTTCAGCTGACCTTCCAGCTAACTTGATCCAAGCGCAACGTGACTACTTTGGTGCCCACACTTACCAACGTAAAGACAAAGAAGGAACATTCCACTACTCTTGGTATGACGAAAAATAAGTAGGTCTGCCATGGGGAAACGGATTTTATTACTTGAGAAAGAACGAAATCTAGCTCATTTTTTAAGTTTGGAACTCCAAAAAGAGCAATACCGAGTTGATCAGGTTGAGGAGGGGCAAAAAGCCCTCTTCATGGCTCTTCAGACAGACTATGACTTGATTTTATTGAATGCTCGTCTGGGGGATATGACAGCCCAGGATTTTGCAGATAAGCTGAGTCGTACTAAGCCAGCCTCAGTCATCATGGTCTTGGACCATCGTGAAGAATTGCAAGATCAGATTGAGACAATCCAACGCTTTGCCGTTTCTTACATCTATAAACCAGTTATTATTGAGAATCTGGTAGCTCGTATTTCAGCGATTTTCCGTGGTCGGGACTTCATCGACCAACACTGTAGTCAGATGAAGGTTCCAACGTCTTACCGTAATCTGCGTATGGATGTAGAACATCATACCGTTTATCGTGGCGAGGAGATGATTGCTCTGACCCGTCGTGAGTATGACCTTTTGGCTACTCTTATGGGAAGCAAGAAAGTTCTGACTCGTGAGCAGTTGTTGGAAAGTGTCTGGAAGTATGAAAGTGCGACCGAAACAAATATCGTGGATGTCTATATCCGTTATCTACGTAGCAAGCTTGATGTAAAAGGTCAAAAAAGCTACATTAAAACAGTACGTGGTGTTGGTTACACCATGCAAGAATAAAGAGCAGTTGCAGTTATGTAACTGCTTTTTATATGTTGACATGCGATTTTGTATTTGCTACAATCAGCTATGGAGGATAGGTCTAATGAAAATAATAAAAAAATTGATGCAAATTGCATTAGCAGTCTTTTTCTTCGGTTTGTTAGCAACAAGTGCAGTATTGGCGGATGATGCTGATTTAGAAGGTTGGAAATTTGTCCAAGAAAATGGTAGAACTTACTACAAGAAGGGTGAAATCAAAGAAAAGGCTTGGCGAGTGATTGATGGCAAGACCTATTATTTTGATCATGTATCAGGAGAAATGGTTGTCGGCTGGCAATATATCCCGTTTCCATCTAAAGGTAGTACAATTGGTCCTTACCCAAATGGTTTAAGATTAGAATCTATGCCAATGCCACAATGGTATTACTTTGGTCAAGATGGGGTTCTTCAAGAATTTGTTGGCAAGCAAGTTTTAGAGGCAAAAACTGCTACAAATACCAACAAACATCATGGGGAACAATATGATAGTCCAGCAGAGAAACGAGTCTATTATTTTGAAGATCAACGTAGTTATCACACTTTAAAAACTGGTTGGGTTCATGATGAGGGACACTGGTATTATTTACAGAAGGATAGTGGCTTCGATGCTCGTATCGACAGTTTGATGGTTGGAGAGCTAGTGCGTGGTTGGACCAATGATAACTCAACTTGGTACTATCTAGATCCAATAACAGCTACAATGCAAACTGGTTGGAAACAACTTGGCAATAAGTGGTACTACTTCCGTTCATCAGGTGCAATGGCAACTGGCTGGTATCAAGAAGGCTCAAATTGGTATTATTTAGACCAGTCAAATGGTGATATGAAAATTGGCTGGCAATACCTCGGTAACAAGTGGTACTATCTCCGTTCATCAGGAGCTATGGCAACTGGCTGGTTCCAGGTCGGTAGTAAATGGTACTATGCTTATAGCTCAGGTGCTTTAGCAGTGAATACGACCGTAGATGGCTATTCTGTCAATTATAATGGCGAATGGGTTCAATAATGAAAGAGGCGATTGTGAAGGAAACAATCGCTTTTTTTGTGAAAATATAATAAAATAGATTGGAGAGAATAAATACTTGTATGAAAAAATGAGACGGCTTTTTCGTCTAGTAAAAGGAAAAAATGACAAAAAATATTGGTGTCGGTCAGGCACATAGTAAGATTATTTTAATAGGGGAGCATGCAGTCGTTTACGGTTATCCGGCTATTTCCCTGCCTCTTTTGGAGGTGGAGGTGACTTGTAAGGTAGTTCCTGCAGCGAGTCCTTGGCGTCTTTATGAGGAGGATACCTTGTCCATGGCGGTGTATGCCTCACTGGAGTATTTGGATATCACAGAAGCCTGCATTCGCTGTGAGATTGACTCAGCTATCCCTGAGAAGCGGGGAATGGGTTCGTCAGCAGCTATCAGCATAGCGGCCATTCGTGCGGTATTTGACTACTATCAGGCAGAACTGCCTCATGATGTACTAGAAGTCTTGGTCAATCGGGCTGAAATGATTGCCCATATGAATCCTAGTGGTTTGGATGCTAAGACCTGTCTCAGTGACCAGCCTATTCGATTTATTAAGAATGTAGGATTTACAGAGCTTGAGATGGATTTATCTGCCTATTTGGTGATTGCCGATACGGGTGTTTATGGCCATACTCGTGAAGCTATTCAAGTGGTTCAAAACAAGGGCAAGGATGCCCTACCGTTTTTGCATGCTTTGGGCGAATTGACCCAGCAGGCAGAAGATGCGATTTCACAAAAAGATGCTGAAGGATTGGGACAAATCCTCAGTCAAGCGCATTTACATTTAAAAGAAATTGGAGTCAGTAGCTCTGAGTCAGACTCTTTGGTTGAAACGGCTCTTAGCCATGGTGCTCTGGGGGCCAAGATGAGTGGTGGTGGGCTTGGAGGCTGTATCATAGCCTTGGCAACCAATTTGACTCAAGCTCAAGAACTAGCAGAAAGATTAGAAGAGAAAGGAGCTGTTCAGACATGGATAGAGAGCCTGTAACAGTACGTTCCTACGCAAATATTGCTATTATCAAATATTGGGGAAAGAAAAAAGAAAAGGAGATGGTGCCTGCTACTAGCAGTATTTCTCTGACTTTGGAAAACATGTACACAGAGACGACCTTGTCGCCTCTACCGACGGATGCGACTGCTGATGCCTTTTATATCAATGGTCAGCTACAAAATGAGGCTGAGCATGCCAAGATGAGTAAGATTATTGACCGCTACCGTCCAGATGGTGAGGGTTTTGTTCGTATTGACACTCAAAACAATATGCCTACCGCAGCGGGCTTGTCATCAAGTTCCAGTGGTTTGTCCGCCCTGGTCAAGGCTTGTAATGCTTATTTCAAGCTTGGATTGACTCGGAGCCAGTTGGCACAGGAGGCTAAGTTTGCCTCAGGCTCTTCCTCTCGGAGTTTTTATGGACCACTAGGTGCTTGGGATAAGGATAGCGGAGAAATTTACCCTGTAGAGACAGACTTGAAACTAGCTATGATTATGTTGGTGCTAGAGGACAAGAAAAAACCAATTTCTAGCCGTGACGGGATGAAACTCTGTGTGGAAACTTCGACGACTTTTGACGACTGGGTTCGTCAGTCTGAGAAGGATTATCAGGATATGCTGCTTTATCTCAAGGAAAATGACTTTGCTAAGGTTGGGGAATTAACGGAGAAAAATGCTCTGGCTATGCACGCTACGACCAAAACAGCATCACCAGCCTTTTCTTATCTGACGGATGCAAGCTATGAAGCCATGGACTTTGTCCGCCAGCTTCGTGAGCAAGGAGAAGCTTGCTACTTTACCATGGATGCTGGTCCCAATGTCAAGGTTCTCTGTCAGGAGAAAGACTTGGAGCATTTATCAGAAATCTTCGGTCAACGTTATCGCTTGATTGTGTCAAAAACAAAGGATTTGAGCCAAGATGATTGCTGTTAAAACTTGCGGAAAACTCTATTGGGCAGGCGAATATGCTATTTTAGAGCCAGGGCAGTTAGCCTTGATAAAGGCCATTCCTATCTATATGAAGGGCGAGATTGCTTTTTCTGATAGTTACCGTATCTACTCAGATATGTTTGATTTCGCAGTGGATTTGACGCCGAATCCTGACTACAGCTTGATTCAAGAAACGATTGCTTTAGTGGAAGATTTCCTGATTTATCGAGGTCAAACTTTAAAACCTTTTTCTCTAGAAATCCGAGGAAAAATGGAAAGAGAAGGGAAAAAGTTTGGTCTAGGTTCTAGCGGTAGCGTCGTTGTCTTGGTTGTCAAGGCTTTACTGGCTCTGTATAAGCTTTCGGTTGATCAGGAGCTCTTGTTCAAGCTGGCTAGCGCGGTCTTGCTCAAGCGCGGAGACAATGGTTCTATGGGGGACCTTGCCTGTATTGTGGCAGAGGAATTGGTTCTTTACCAGTCATTTGATCGCCAGAAGGTGGCTGCTTGGTTGGAAGAAGAAAACTTAGCGACTGTTTTAGAGCGTGATTGGGGCTTTTCAATTTCGCAAGTGGAACCAACTTTAGAATGTGATTTCCTAGTGGGATGGACCAAGGAAGTGGCTGTATCGAGTCACATGGTCCAGCAAGTCAAGCAAAATATCAATCAGAATTTTTTAAGTTCCTCAAAAGAAACGGTGGTTTCTTTGGTAGAAGCCTTGGAACAGGGGAAATCAGAAAAAATTATCGAGCAAGTAGAAGTGGCCAGCAAGCTCTTAGAAGGCTTGAGCGCAGATATTTACACGCCTTCGCTTAGACAGTTGAAAGAAGCCAGTCAAGATTTGCAGGCTGTTGCTAAGAGTAGTGGCGCTGGTGGTGGTGATTGTGGTATTGCCTTGAGTTTTGATGAGCAATCAACTGAAACCCTAAAAAACCGTTGGGCCGATCTGGGGATTGAGCTCTTATACCAAGAAAGGATAGGACATGACGACAAATCGTAAGGATGAGCACATCCGCTATGCCCTTGAGCAGAAAAGTTCCTATAATAGCTTTGATGAGGTGGAGTTGATTCATTCTTCCTTGCCTCTTTACGACCTGGATGAAGTCGATCTGTCGACAGAGTTTGCTGGACGAAAGTGGGATTTTCCTTTCTATATCAATGCCATGACGGGTGGGAGTGAAAAAGGTAAAGAAATCAATCAAAAACTAGCTCAGGTGGCGGACGCCTGTGGGATTTTGTTTGTGACGGGATCTTATAGCGCAGCCCTCAAAGATTCAACAGATGACTCTTTTTCTGTCAAGTCTAGCCATCCAAATCTCCTCCTTGGAACCAATATTGGATTGGACAAGCCTGTCGAGTTAGGTCTTCAGACTGTAGAAGAAATGAATCCTCTTCTCCTACAAGTGCATGTCAATGTCATGCAGGAATTACTCATGCCAGAGGGAGAAAGAACGTTTAGAAGCTGGCAATCGCATCTAGCAGATTATAGCAAGCAAATTCCTGTTCCGATTGTCCTCAAGGAAGTGGGCTTTGGAATGGATGCCAAGACCATCGAGAGAGCCTATGAATTGGGCGTTCGAACCTTTGACCTATCAGGTCGTGGCGGTACCAGCTTTGCCTATATTGAAAACCGTCGCAGTGGTCAGCGTGATTATCTCAATCAATGGGGCCAGTCTACCATGCAGGCCCTTATCAATGCCCAAGACTGGAAAGACAAGGTCGAACTCTTGGTCAGTGGAGGCGTTCGGAATCCGCTGGATATGATTAAGTGTTTGGTCTTTGGTGCCAAGGCTGTAGGCCTGTCTCGAACAGTTCTGGAATTGGTTGAAACCTATTCAGTTGAAGAAGTGATCGGGATTATCCAAGGCTGGAAAGCAGATCTACGCTTGATCATGTGTGCCCTTAATTGTGCCACCATAGCAGATTTGCAAAAAGTAGACTATCTTCTTTATGGAAAATTAAAAGAAGCAAAGGATCAGATGAAAAAGGCGTAACCATCGCCTTTTTTCCATCCTCAGACCGAGGTGACTTTTTTGAATTGTGATAAAATAGAAGGGAGAGGATGAACCTATGAGAAAATTTAAAATCTTTTTATTTATCGAAGCCTGTCTGTTGACGGGAGCTCTGATTTTGATGGTATCAGAGCATTTTTCGCGTTTTCTGCTGATTCTATTCCTCTTTTTGCTTTTGATTCGCTATTACACTGGTAAAGAGGGCAATAACCTTCTTTTAGTAGTGGCAACCATTCTCTTCTTTTTCATCGTCATGCTCAATCCTTTTGTGATTCTAGCTATTTTTGTTGCGGTCATCTATAGCCTCTTTCTTCTTTATCCGATGATGAACCAGGAAAAAGAGCAGACCAATTTGGTTTTTGAAGAGGTCGTGACGGTTAAGAAGGAGAAAAATCGTTGGTTTGGGAATCTCCATCATTTTTCAAGCTACCAGACTTGCCAGTTTGATGATATCAATCTCTTTCGTCTCATGGGCAAGGACACCATTCATCTGGAGAGGGTCATCTTAACTAATCACGATAATGTCATTATCCTCAGAAAGATGGTAGGAACGACCAAAATCATCGTACCTGTAGATGTGGAAGTCAGTCTCAGCGTTAACTGTCTCTATGGTGATTTGACTTTTTTCAATCAGCCCAAGCGAGCCCTCCGCAATGAACACTATCATCAGGAAACAAGAGACTATCTTAAGAGTAACAAGAGTGTCAAGATTTTCTTGACCACTATGATTGGCGATGTGGAGGTGGTCAGAGGATGAAAAAACAAGCTTATATAATCATTGCTCTCACCTCCATCTTGTTTGTCTTATTTTTCTCCCACAGCTTGCTGGAAATCCTTGACTTTGACTGGTCTATTTTCTTGCATGATGTCGAAAAAACAGAAAAATTTATCTTTTTATTGTTGGTGTTCAGCATGTCCATGACCTGTCTCTTAGCCTTATTTTGGCGAGGTATTGAAGAACTTTCTCTAAGAAAAATGCAGACTAATCTCAAGCGTTTGTTGGCAGGGCAAGAAGTGGTTCAGGTTGCAGATCCAGATTTGGATGCCAGTTTCAAGTCCTTGTCAGGTAAACTTAACCTCTTGACAGAGGCTCTTCAAAAGGCTGAAAATCACAGCCTTTCTCGGGAAGAGGAAATCATCGAGAAAGAACGGAAGCGGATTGCTCGGGATTTGCATGATACAGTCAGTCAGGAGTTGTTTGCGGCCCACATGATTTTGTCAGGTATCAGCCAGCAGGCTTTGAAATTGGATAGAGAAAAGATGCAAATCCAGTTGCAGAGTGTCACAGCTATTTTAGAAACCGCCCAGAAGGATTTGCGGGTCTTGCTCTTGCATTTGCGACCAGTTGAACTGGAGCAGAAGAGTCTGGTTGAGGGAATCCAAATCCTCTTAAAAGAGCTTGAGGACAAGAGTGATCTCAAGGTTAGTTTCAAGCATAATGTAACGAAATTGCCTAAGAAAATCGAGGAGCATATCTTCCGCATCCTGCAAGAGTTGATCAGCAATACCCTCCGTCATGCCCAGGCCTCTTGTTTGGATGTCTATCTCTATCAGACGGATGTTGAATTGCAACTGAAGGTGGTGGACAATGGGATTGGTTTCCAGTTAGGGAGTTTAGATGACTTGAGTTATGGACTACGCAATATCAAGGAGCGGGTTGAAGATATTGCAGGGACGGTTCAGTTATTGACAGCTCCCAAGCAAGGGCTGGCAGTTGATATTCGTATTCCCCTGCTCGATAAGGAATGATAAAGGAGTAAAGATGAAAATTTTACTAGTAGATGACCACGAAATGGTTCGATTGGGCTTGAAAAGCTACTTTGACCTCCAAGATGATGTAGAAGTTGTGGGTGAGGCTACAAACGGATCTCAAGGCATTGACTTAGCCTTGGAATTGCGTCCAGATGTCATTGTCATGGATATTGTCATGCCTGAGATGAATGGGATTGACGCGACTCTAGCTATTCTCAAAGAATGGCCTGAAGCCAAAATTTTGATTGTGAGCTCTTATTTGGACAATGAAAAAATCATGCCCGTCTTAGATGCAGGTGCTCGTGGCTATATGCTTAAGACTTCTAGTGCCGACGAACTGCTCCATGCTGTCCGTAAGGTGGCTGCTGGGGAGTTGGCCATTGAGCAAGAGGTCAGCAAAAAAGTCGAATACCACCGCAATCACATAGAACTACATGAGGACCTGACTGCGCGTGAGCGAGATGTTCTCCAACTCATCGCCAAGGGCTACGAAAATCAGCGTATCGCAGATGAACTTTTTATCTCTCTCAAGACGGTCAAGACCCATGTGTCCAATATCCTAGCCAAACTTGAAGTCAGCGATCGTACCCAGGCTGCAGTCTATGCCTTTCAGCACCACTTGGTGGGGCATGAGGAGTTTTAGATGAGTCTAACAGATTTACTTGTTGAGCTAGAAGCAGCAAGAGATTCAAAAAATGCAGGGCCTATGGAAGCCTATATGCGCCCTCAATTTTTCTTCCTAGGTATTGCGGCTCCTGAAAGAAATGCACTCTATAAAAAATACTTTCCAAAAGCGAAAAAAACAAAGATTATCGACTGGAATTTTGTAGATACTTGCTGGAGAAAGGAGCCTAGAGAATACCAATATGTGGCTGCTAATTATTTGAAAGCAATGCAGTCTTATCTAACGGAGAACGATTTACCTAAGCTTGAGCGGTTAGTCGTCACAAAATCCTGGTGGGATACCGTAGATATCCTAGATCGAGTAGTAGGGAGTTTGGTGTATGACCACCCTGAACTAGAAGAAATAATCTTAAAATGGAGCCTATCAGACAATATCTGGCTGAGACGAGTCGCTATTGACCACCAGTTGTTAAGAAAAGAGAAGACCAATGTTCAATTACTGAAAAAGATTCTGCTTCATAATTTGAACCAAACAGAATTCTTTATCAATAAAGCCATTGGCTGGGCTCTAAGAGACTACTCCAAAACCAATCCAACTTGGGTAGCAGGCTTCATTGAGAAAAACAAGGAAAGAATGGCTGACCTTAGCATCAAAGAAGCGAGCAAGTCCCTCTAGAGTGATTGAAGAGCGCATTCATTACTTGAAAAAAGTCGTCCATTTATGTTATAATAGACTGTATTTAAAAAATTTTAAGGAGAAATGACAGAATGTCTGTATCATTTGAAAACAAAGAAACAAACCGTGGTGTCTTGACTTTCACTATCTCTCAAGACCAAATCAAACCAGAATTGGACCGTGTCTTCAACTCAGTGAAGAAATCTCTTAATGTTCCAGGTTTCCGTAAAGGTCACCTTCCACGCCCTATCTTCGACAAAAAATTTGGTGAAGAGTCACTTTACCAAGACGTTATGAACGCTCTTTTGCCAAATGCTTATGAAGCAGCTGTAAAAGAAGCTGGTCTTGAAGTGGTTGCTCAACCAAAAATTGACGTAACTTCAATGGAAAAAGGTCAAGACTGGGTTATCACTGCTGAAGTCGTTACAAAACCTGAAGTAAAATTGGGTGACTACAAAAACCTTGAAGTATCAGTAGATGTAGAAAAAGAAGTAACTGACGCTGACGTTGAAGAGCGTATCGAACGCGAACGCAACAACTTGGCTGAATTGGTTATCAAAGAAGCTGCTGCTGAAAACGGCGACACTGTTGTCATCGACTTCGTTGGTTCTATCGATGGTGTTGAATTTGATGGCGGAAAAGGTGAAAACTTCTCACTTGGACTTGGTTCAGGTCAATTCATCCCTGGTTTCGAAGACCAATTGGTAGGTCACTCAGCTGGTGAAACTGTTGATGTTATCGTAACATTCCCAGAAGACTACCAAGCAGAAGACCTTGCAGGTAAAGAAGCTAAATTCGTAACAACTATTCACGAAGTAAAAGCTAAAGAAGTTCCAGCTCTTGACGATGAGCTTGCAAAAGACATCGACGAAGAAGTTGAAACACTTGCTGAATTGAAAGAAAAATACCGCAAGGAATTGGCTGCTGCTAAAGAAGAAGCTTACAAAGATGCAGTAGAAGGTGCAGCAATCGATAAAGCTGTAGAAAACGCTGAAATCGTAGAACTTCCAGAAGAAATGATCCACGAAGAAGTTCACCGTTCAGTAAATGAATTCCTTGGAAACTTGCAACGTCAAGGTATCAACCCTGACATGTACTTCCAAATCACTGGAACTACTCAAGAAGACCTTCACAAACAATACGAGGGAGAAGCTGAGTCACGCACTAAGACTAACCTTGTTATCGAAGCAGTTGCCAAAGCTGAAGGATTTGACGCTTCAGAAGAAGAAATCCAAAAAGAAATCGAGCAATTGGCAGCAGACTACAACATGGAAGTTGCACAAGTTCAAAACTTGCTTTCAGCTGATATGTTGAAACATGATATCACAATCAAAAAAGCTGTTGAATTGATTACAAGCACAGCAACAGTTAAATAATCTTAATAAACAAAAATCCCACCTGAATTGGTGGGTTTTCTTATGCACTATTTTCCAAAAATCTCTTTGAGGTCTGCGTCTGTAATCCCAATCATGGCGGGGATGCTATCCCAGTTTTCTTCGGTCAGGATGTAGGATTGTTCAGAGGCGTTTGATGTGTCTGTTTCAGAGACAGCTGGTTGCTTTTCTTCAACATTCTCTAGTAGATCACTGAAATGTTCAATCAGATAGGTTTTTCGGGCAGTTCCGATGTGTTGGGTAGCATAGTCGAAGGCCTGTAATTCACCTAGTAAGATAAGCTTGCTTTTGGCGCGTGTAATGGCTGTATAGATGAGATTGCGCTCCAGCATACGCCTACTAGCACTGGTGATAGGTAGGATAACAACAGGGAACTCACTTCCCTGGGACTTATGGATACTCATGGCATAGGCCAGGCGAATCTTGTACCATTCGTTACGTGGGTAAGAGGCCTCGTTGCCATCAAAATCAATGACAATCTCATCTTGTTTCGACTCGGTGTATTTACCAGGAATCAGGTCTGTGATGGCTCCTAAATCTCCATTAAAGACATTGATTTCAGCATCGTTGACCAAATGAATGACCTTGTCACCCTTACGATAGTGGCACTGGGGAGCTTCAAAACTAAGTTGGTCTTTTTGTGGTGGATTGAGCAGGTCTTGCATGAGCTGGTTGATGGAATCAATCCCTGCAGTCCCTCGGTACATGGGAGCCAGAACCTGAATATCACGAGCAGGGATACCACTTCTAAGGGCAGCGCCTAAAATCTTTTCAATAGTAGCAGGGATATGACCACTAGCGATTTCAAAGTAGGAACGGTCTGCTTTTTTCTGGGTGAAATCAGCTGGCAAGATGCCCTGTCGAATTTGACTAGCTAGGGTGACGATGGTTGATTCTTCGCTTTGCCTGTAAATTTTTTCCAAGCGAGTCTGAGGAATCAAGGGAATATGAAGCAGATCCGCTAGAACCTGTCCAGGACTGACAGACGGTAGCTGATCGCTATCCCCCACGATGAGAATTTTACTGTTAGAAGAGATATTGGAGAAGAGTTGATTGGCCAGCCAAGTATCCACCATAGAAAATTCATCCACGATGATAAAGTCAGCATCTAGATAATCCTCCAGATGACTGGTATCATCGTCACCTGTCATTCCTAAATGACGGTGTATGGTCGCGCTAGGCAAACCTGTCAATTCATTCATGCGGCGAGCTGCTCGGCCAGTTGGAGCAGCAAGAAGAATAGGTAAGTTACTTTTTTTCCTGAGGTCAAGTCCTTCTAAGAGGGTATAAACAGCGATAATCCCATTGATAACAGTTGTTTTACCAGTACCAGGACCACCTGTCAGGATAAAGACCTTATTCTGGATAGCATCACAAATAGCTTGTTTTTGAATGCTATCATACTCAATCTCCAGATCTTCTTCGACAGTAGCGATATGTTTTTGAATGGTTTTTAAATCATGACTCTTCTGTTTTCCTTTTTCAAGGATACGGACCAAGTGACTGCGGATGCCTTCCTCAGCGAAAAAGAGGCTATTGTCAAAGATTTTGGTATCAATCTGCTGAACCTTGTCTTCTTCAATCAGGTAGGAGAGTTCTTGGGCCACTTGGCTGGGATCCAGTTCCACGGGGCGGGAAGACTCAAGGAGGGTAAGGGTTTGTTCCAGCAAATCCCGTGCTTCAACATAGGTGTCCCCTGTTTCCATACAGGCCTGAAAAAGACTATGTACTAGACCGGCGCGGAAGCGTTCAGGAGCCTGACTTTCGATACCTAGTTCTTCCGCTAATTGGTCAGCAATGGTAAAGCCCAAACCCTTGATATCCTCGACCAACTGGTAGGGATAATTTTCAACCACATCAAGGGTTTCTTCTTTGTAAAAGTCTTGAATCTGAAAGGCTAGTTTGTTGGGAATGCCGTAGTTGGCTAGTTTGGCCAAGATCATCTCCGTTCCGTAGTTGAGACGGAGAGTTGAGACGAAAGCCTCGCGATTTTTGGCAGATAGTCCTGCGATGCCTTCTAACTTTTCTGGGTGTTGCAGAATTTCGTCAATGGTATTGTCGCCATAGGTATCCACAATTTTCTGAGCTGTCTTGAGACCAATCCCCTTGAAATGGCTACTTGAAAAGTACTTGACCAAGCCCTTGCTAGTTGGTTTTGCGCGTTCATATCGGCTGATTTGCAGTTGTTCCCCATACTTGGAGTGCTGGACAATTTGTCCCCAAAAAGTATAGTCTTCTCCCTCAATCACATCAGCTATAGTGCCCGTGACAATGATTTCAAAATCATCAAAATTCTCTGCGTCTGTATCGTCGATTTCTAGGAGGAGGATACGATAAAAATTGCTGGGATTTTCAAAAATAATCCGTTCAATGGTTCCTGAAAAATAAACTTCCATAAGATTCCTTTGCATAAATAGGTGAGAGTTAATACTCTTCGAAAATCAAATTCAAACCACGTCAGCTTCGCCTTGCCGTACTCAAGTACAGCCTGCGGCTAGCTTCCTAGTTTGCTCTTTGATTTTCATTGAGTATAACTTTGTTTCTATCTTAATCAAACTGGATAGTGAATAATCACTTCTCACGATAGAAGAAGAGGCTGAGATTCTTGATTCTCGGCCTCTTAGGTTTCTTAAAATGTTCCGATACGGGTGATTGGCCAGAAGCGGAATTTAGCTTCCCCTGTGATATCTTTTGCTTTAAAAGTACCTACGTGACGACTGTCGCTCGAAACCAAGCGGTCGTCTCCGAGGAGAAGGTATTCTCCTTCTGGGACAGTAAAGCTAAAGTTGGTGTTGTAATTGACATCAACTGTGAAGGCTTGGGCTTTTTCAGCAATACTTCTAAAGAAAGTTCCTTTATTTCCTTCAAAACCCTTGCCTGAGTAAGTGCTTTGGAGTTTGTCATCCTTGAAACGTTTGATGTAGTCAGCTAGGTAAGGTTCGTCCGTCTCTTTGTCATTGATGTAAAGTTTATCGTTTTCGTAACGGATGGTGTCGCCAGGCATTCCGATGACACGCTTGACGATGTCCTTATTACCATCTTCCTCATGGGCAACCACGATATCAAAACGGTCAATAGGGAGGTGTTTGACAACAAAGAGGATTTCGCCATCCGCTAGGGTAGGATCCATGGAATGCCCTTCTACGCGAACATTGCTCCAAAAAAAGATACGACTTAAAGCTAGTAATGACAGAATTAGGAGGAACAATCCCCACTCTTTTAAGAAATTTTTAAATGAATTCATAACTTACCTTTCTAAGCGTTTTTTCGCTTTTTCAGTATTTTTAAAGTGCAGTTTGGCGCAGAAGTTGAGTCCCTGCATACCATAGGCTTGCAAAATCTGGCTAGCTACCTTGTCAGAAGCCGTTCCAGCTCCACTTGGAAGTTGATAGCCCAGTTCTCGTCCCAGATTTTCAAGATTTTCCAGAAAGAGATCACGCGCAATGACAGAAGAAACTGCGACAGCCAAGTATTTGCCCTCAGCCTTTTCTTCTAAGCTGATAGGATTGCTGAAACGATTGGCCTCTTGTGCCAAGTACTTGTCATAATTTTTAGCACTGGTAAAGGCATCAATCACAATTTTCTCAGGCTGAATGCCTTTTTGAAGAAGGAGATAGATAGCCTGGTTATGGAGGGCTACCTTAACAGAAACAGCGTTGTAGCGGTCTCCGATGACCTCGTTGTACTTGCTTGGTGAGAGAAGTAGTGCCTGGTGCTGGATTTTTTCTTTGAGGATAGGGGCAATCTGACGGATCTTTTGGTCGGTCAGAGTCTTAGAATCCCCCACACCTAGTTTTCGCAAGAAGGCATGCTGGTCAGGTGTGACAAAGGAAGCCACAACTGCAAGCCCACCAAAGTAGGAACCATTCCCTACCTCATCTGTCCCAATCAAAGGGAAATTTTGACCCCTGTTTTCCTCTAAAACCTGATAGCCAAAGAAACTAGCATATTTCTCGGCTCCTTCCCCCTGAAGCAAGACCTTTCCAGAAGTATAGATAGAAACGGTAGCTTGAGGTAGTCGTAAAAAGTAGCGAATATAGGGATTCTTGCTGGGAGCCAGACTAGTTTGATAGTGTTCAAGAAAAGCCTGAATCTCCTTTTCGCTTGGTGTGAGTGTTATACTTGCCATAGTTTCTATTGTACCATAAAAGCCAAAAGCCGGCAAATTTGTAAAAACTGACAAAGTTAGCGAATTTTGGTATAATATCGTGAGGTGAATTTTATGGCTAATCTAAATCGATTCAAATTTACATTCGGGAAAAAATCATTAACCTTGACAAGCGAACATGATAATCTCTTTATGGAGGAAATCGCTAAGGTTGCGACAGAAAAATACCAAGCAATTAAAGAACAAATGCCTAGTGCAGATGATGAAACGATTGCTCTTTTGTTGGCAGTCAACTGTTTGTCAACTCAGCTCAGCCGGGAGATTGAATTTGACGATAAGGAGCAAGAGTTAGAAGAACTCCGTCACAAGCTTGTGACTTGTAAGCAAGAGCAGAGCAAGATTGAGGATTCCTTATGATTTCACTCCTTCTTCTATTGGTCTTGGCTTGGGGATTCTATATCGGCTATCGGAGAGGCCTGCTCTTACAGGTTTATTACCTGATTTCAGCCATGGCTTCGGCTTTTGTGGCTGGCCAGTTTTACAAGGGGCTTGGTGAGCAGTTCCACTTATTGCTCCCTTATGCAAATCCGCAGGAAGGTCAGGGAACCTTCTTTTTCCCATCGGATCAACTTTTCCAGTTGGATAAGGTCTTTTACGCAGGTATCGGCTACTTGCTTGTATTTGGGATTGTCTATAGCATCGGTCGTTTGCTTGGTCTCTTGTTACACTTACTTCCTAGTAAAAAGCTGGGTGGCAAGTTGTTCCAAGTTTCAGCAGGTATCTTGTCCATGTTGGTGACCTTGTTTGTCTTGCAAATGGCCTTGACCATCTTGGCGACCATTCCCATGGCAGCTATACAAAATCCTCTTGAAAAGAGTATCGTCGCAAAACACATCATCCAGAGCATACCAGTAACAACCAGTTGGCTCAAACAAATCTGGGTGACAAATTTAATCGGATAAAAAGGGCAGGAATTTTCCTAGCCCTTTGTTTACAGATTGACTAGAATCTATCAGAATGTAAAAAGCTAACACACCTAGACATTCAAAGACAAGGAAATAAAGATGAATAAGAAAATATTAGAAACATTAGAGTTCAATAAGGTCAAGGCTTTGTTTGAACCCCATTTGTTGACCGAGCAGGGTTTGGAGCAATTGAGACAGCTGGCTCCGACTGCCAAAGCGGATAAAATCAAACAGGCTTTTGCTGAGATGAAGGAAATGCAGGCTCTTTTCGTCGAGCAACCGCATTTTACTATTCTTGCAACCAAGGAAATCGCAGGAGTCTGCAAGCGGTTGGAGATGGGAGCGGACCTCAATATCGAGGAGTTCCTACTCTTGAAGCGCGTACTTCTTGCTAGCCGAGAACTGCAAAGTTTTTATGCTAATCTGGAAAATGTCAGCTTGGAAGAATTAGCCCTTTGGTTTGAGAAATTACATGATTTTCCGCAATTACAAGGAAATCTCCAAGCCTTTAATGATGCAGGTTTCATTGAAAATTTTGCCAGTGAAGAATTGGCGCGCATCCGTCGAAAAATCCATGATAGCGAGAGTCAGGTACGCGATGTCTTGCAAGATTTGCTCAAGCAAAAAGCGCAGATGTTGACAGAAGGAATCGTTGCCAGTAGAAATGGCCGTCAGGTTCTACCTGTCAAAAACACCTACCGCAATAAGATTGCAGGTGTCGTTCATGATATTTCTGCTAGTGGAAATACCGTCTATATTGAACCCCGTGAGGTGGTCAAACTGAGCGAAGAAATTGCCAGTTTACGAGCAGATGAGCGCTATGAAATGCTTCGTATTCTCCAAGAAATTTCTGAGCGTGTTCGCCCTCATGCGGCTGAGATTGCCAATGATGCTTGGATTATCGGCCATCTGGACTTGATTCGTGCCAAGGTCCGCTTTATCCAAGAAAGGCAAGCAGTCGTTCCTCAGCTATCAGAAAATCAAGAGATTCAACTGCTCCATGTCTGCCATCCACTGGTCAAAAATGCCGTCGCAAATGATGTCCATTTTGGTCAAGATTTAACAGCCATTGTCATTACAGGTCCCAATACTGGTGGTAAGACCATCATGCTCAAAACCCTTGGCTTGACGCAGGTTATGGCTCAGTCTGGTTTGCCGATTTTAGCAGATAAGGGAAGTCGTGTTGGTATTTTTGAAGAAATCTTTGCTGATATTGGGGATGAGCAATCTATTGAACAGAGCTTGTCTACCTTCTCTAGCCACATGACTAATATCGTGGATATTCTTGGCAAGGTCAATCAGCATTCGCTCTTGCTCTTGGATGAGTTGGGGGCTGGTACGGATCCTCAAGAGGGAGCCGCCCTTGCCATGGCTATTCTGGAGGACCTTCGCCTGCGTCAAGTCAAGACCATGGCGACCACCCACTATCCAGAACTCAAGGCCTACGGTATTGAGACAGCCTTTGTGCAAAATGCCAGTATGGAGTTTGATACTGCAACTCTACGCCCGACCTATCGCTTTATGCAGGGTGTTCCTGGCCGAAGCAATGCCTTTGAAATTGCCAAACGTCTAGGTCTATCTGAGGTTATCGTAGGGGATGCCAGTCAGCAGGTTGATCAGGACAATGATGTCAACCGGATTATTGAGCAACTGGAAGAGCAGACGCTAGAGAGTCGCAAACGCTTGGACAATATCCGTGAGGTGGAGCAAGAAAATCTCAAGATGAATCGTGCTCTCAAAAAACTTTACAACGAGCTCAATCGTGAAAAGGAAACCGAACTTAATAAGGCGCGTGAACAAGCTAGTGAGATTGTAGACATGGCCCTAAGTGAAAGTGACCAGATTCTCAAAAATCTCCACAGTAAATCGCAACTCAAGCCCCATGAAATCATTGAAGCCAAGGCCAAACTGAAAAAATTGGCTCCTGAAAAAGTGGACTTGTCTAAAAACAAGGTCCTTCAAAAGGCCAAGAAAAAACGAGCACCAAAGGTGGGAGATGATATCGTGGTGCTCAGCTATGGTCAGCGAGGTACCTTGACCAGTCAACTCAAGGACGGCCGCTGGGAAGCCCAAGTTGGCTTGATTAAGATGACCTTAGAAGAGAAAGAATTTGACCTCGTTCAAGCCCAGCAAGAAAAGCAAGTCAAGAAGAAACAGGTCAATGTTGTGAAACGAACTTCTGGTCGAGGACCTCAAGCCAGACTGGACCTTCGAGGCAAGCGCTATGAAGAAGCCATGAATGAGCTAGATGCCTTTATCGACCAAGCCCTACTTAACAATATGGCTCAAGTTGATATCATCCATGGTATCGGAACAGGTGTCATCCGTGAAGGTGTCACCAAATACCTACAAAGAAACAAGCATGTCAAGAGTTTCGGCTATGCCCCACAAAATGCTGGGGGCAGTGGTGCGACTATTGTCACTTTTAAAGGATAGCAGTATTCTAGATTTTATAAAGTAAAAACTGTTGAACTCATTTTTACTAATAAACACATTGACAAAAGCCAACATTTTTTGTAAAATAAGAATCAATTAAATACCAACACCGAATGAAGTTTAATAGAAGTGGGGAATCGTTTGATTTTCCATGACTGTAAATGGACGGAACTCTGGAGAGACCGTAAAGGCACCGAAGGGGCAAGGCAGGCAACTGCTCAAACTCTCAGGTAAAAGGACAGAGCTAGGATAGACCGCTTTTTAGCATTTATCTAAGCATTCCAGAGTACATGTATCTTGCATGTGCTCTTTCTTTTGGGGTTGAAAAGATAGGAGAATAGAATGTTAGAATTGCTTAAATCAATCGATGCTTTTGCTTGGGGACCTCCCCTCTTGATTTTATTGGTCGGAACAGGGATTTACCTCACTGCTCGTTTGGGGCTTTTACAAGTTTTGCGTCTGTCCAAGGCCTTCCAGCTTATTTTTATCAAGGATAAGGGGCACGGCGATGTGTCCAGCTTTGCGGCACTATGTACAGCCCTAGCAGCCACAGTTGGTACGGGGAATATTATCGGGGTGGCGACAGCTATCAAGGTCGGTGGCCCCGGAGCTCTTTTTTGGATGTGGATGGCTGCTTTCTTTGGGATGGCTACCAAGTATGCGGAAGGGCTCTTGGCGATCAAATTCCGCACAAAGGACGACCATGGTGCAGTAGCGGGAGGCCCAATGCACTATATCCTTCTAGGTATGGGAGAAAAGTGGCGACCACTTGCTATCTTCTTTGCCCTGGCAGGTGTTCTAGTAGCTTTGTTGGGAATCGGGACCTTCACCCAAGTCAACTCGATTACAGAATCTATCCAAAATACAACGACTATTTCGCCAGCTATCACAGCTCTCGTTTTGTCTGTCTTAGTAGCGATTGCCGTCTTTGGCGGACTCAAGTCTATTTCGAAGGTTTCAACTACTGTTGTTCCCTTTATGGCTATCATTTATATTTTAGGGACTCTTACAGTTATTTTCTTTAATATCGGGAAACTCCCTGCTACAATCGCTTTAATCTTGACATCAGCCTTTAGTCCAGTTGCTGCGGTAGGTGGTTTTGCTGGGGCTAGCATTCGGATGGCTATTCAAAATGGTGTGGCGCGTGGTGTCTTCTCAAATGAATCTGGTCTGGGTTCTGCTCCCATTGCAGCAGCTGCTGCTAAGACAAATGAACCAGTAGAGCAAGGTTTGATTTCCATGACAGGAACCTTTATTGATACCCTCATCATCTGTACTCTGACTGGTTTGACCATCTTGGTAACTGGAGTATGGAATGGTGATTTGAATGGAGTAGCTTTGACTCAGTCAGCCTTCTCAACAGTCTTTTCACACTTTGGACCTGCCCTTTTGACCATCTTCCTTGTGCTCTTTGCCTTTACAACGATTCTAGGTTGGAACTATTACGGAGAACGTTGTTTCGAGTTCCTCTTTGGGGTTCGCTTTATCTGGCTCTACCGTGTGGTCTTTGTGCTCATGGTCTTGTTGGGAGGATTTATCGAGTTGGATATGGTTTGGATTATCGCAGATATCGTTAATGCCTTGATGGCTCTGCCAAACTTGATTGCCCTCTTAGTTTTATCACCAGTCGTTATTGCTGAGACTAAAAAGTATTTTGACAAATAATGAAATCACACAGCCCGTGTGATTTTTTTCTTTCATAAAAAATTTTTATCGATGCAATTTAAAATATATATTATACACGGTATAGAATCTGTGATAGACTAGGTTTCAACAAAATGAAAAGAGGTTTTATGATGACAACATTTACCATCCATACAGTCGAATCAGCACCAGCAGAAGTGAAAGAGGTTCTTGAAACAGTAGAAAAAGATAACAATGGCTATATTCCCAACCTAATCGGTCTCTTGGCTAATGCACCTACCGCCTTAGAAGCCTACAGAACTGTCGGAGCCATCAACCGTCGCAATAGCCTGACACCAGTTGAGCGTGAAGTAGTGCAAATCACGGCAGCTGTAACTAATGGTTGTGCTTTCTGCGTGGCAGGTCACACAGCTTTTTCCATCAAACAAATCCAGATGAATGATGACCTTCTGCAAGCCCTTCGCAATCGTACTCCAATCGAAACAGATCCTAAATTAGACACTCTGGCTAAGTTTACTTTGGCAGTTATCAATACCAAGGGTCGTGTAGGAGATGAAGCCTTGGGTGAATTTTTAGAAGCTGGCTACACCCAACAAAATGCCTTGGATGTGGTTCTTGGTGTTAGCCTAGCAAGCCTCTGTAACTATGCCAATAATCTAGCTAATACCCCAATTAACCCAGAATTGCAACCTTATGCTTAATCCTTATCTGAGTAAAATGAAGTCTGAAATAATCGGACTTCATTTTTTATCCCCTCATTTAAGCGCTTTTATGCTATACTGAAACTAACATGATTATTGGAGGTTAGGATGAAAAAACTCCCCTTGGTATTTTCTGGTTGTTTGCTAGGTTTGGCAGGAGCTGGAAATCTTATTTTAGATACGTTGCCGGTTCTGTCACATCTTTTTAGTCTGACAGGTTTGATTTTATGGATTTACTTTCTGATTCTGCATCTTTTTAATTGGAAAGAAACCAAGCAAGAATTGACCAAGCCCCCTCTTTTATCAGGAATGGCCACCTTTCCCATGGCTGGGATGATTTTATCAACTTATGTCTTTCGCGTCTTCCCTCATCTTCCTTTGGTTGCGCAAGGGCTCTGGTGGTTTTCATTTCTCTTGGATTTGGCCTTAATTGCTGGTTTCACCATCAAGTTTGCCTGTCCAGGTAAGAGAGTCAGTGCCACTCCAAGCTGGACGGTTCTCTATGTAGGGATAGCAGTAGCTGCCTTGACCTATCCTCTGGTAGGCATCATCGAAATTGCCTATGCGACCTTGAGTTTTGGTTTTCTTCTTACCTTCTATCTCTATCCCCTTATTTATAGTGATTTAAAGAAGCAACCACTCCCCGTAGCTTTACTTGGACAAGAAGGAATCTATTGTGCTCCTTTCTCTCTACTCTTGGCTTCCCTGGTTCGGGTTGGAGGTTCCAGCCTACCGACTTGGCTCTTAATCGTTATGATTTTGTCTTCCCAATCCTTCTTTTTCTTTGTTTTGACTCGCCTGCCCAATATTTTAAAACAAGGCTTTCAACCAGCTTTCTCAGCCCTCACTTTCCCAACCATTATTACAGCTACCTCGCTCAAAATGGCTCAGGGAATCTTGAAACTTCCATTTCTGGATTATCTGGTACTGGCTGAAACTGTTATTTGCCTAATCATTTTGCTCTTTGTATTAGGCGCTTATCTGATTTGGTTACAAAAAAAGGTCTAGCTAGAAATAGCTAAACCTTATTTTTTATGGTTTGATAACTTCATCTCCACCCATGTAAGGACGAAGAGCTTCTGGGATGGTCACAGAACCATCTGCATTTTGATAGTTTTCAAGAATAGCAGCTACTGTACGTCCAACTGCAAGTCCAGAACCGTTCAAGGTATGGAGCAATTTAACCTTGCCATCAGCTTCATCACGGTAACGGATTTGGGCACGACGGGCTTGGAAATCTTCTGTGTTTGAACAGCTTGAGATTTCACGATAATTGTTTTGCGCTGGAATCCATACTTCCAAATCGTAAGTCTTGGCAGCTGAGAAGCCCATATCTCCAGTAGAGAGAGCAACGACACGGTATGGAAGGTTGAGTTTTTGAAGAATGTTTTCAGCGTTGGCTGTCATTTTTTCCAATTCTTCGTAAGATTCTTCTGGTTTGGCAAATTTGACCATTTCAACCTTGTGGAATTGGTGCAAACGAATCAAGCCACGCGTATCACGACCAGCTGAACCAGCCTCAGAACGGAATGATGGACTCATAGCAGTAAAGTAGATTGGTAGGTCTTTACCGTCAAGAATTTCATCACGGTAGTAGTTTGTCAGAGGAACTTCAGCTGTAGGAATAAGGACATAATTGCTGTCGCTGAGTTCAAAAGTATCTTCCTTGAATTTTGGATATTGACCAGTACCGAACATAGAATCGTGGTTAACCATGTAAGGCGTGATGACTTCAGTATAGCCTTCTTTTCCATGTTCATCCAACATAAAGTTATAGATAGCACGCTCCAAACGAGCACCGAGACCTTTATAGAAGAGGAAACGAGCGCCTGTTACCTTACCGCCACGTTCCCAATCAAGGATACCAAGGTCTTCACCAAGATCCCAGTGAGCTTTAGGTTCGAAGTCAAACTCACGTGGAGTACCCCAACGGCGAACTTCCACATTGTCATCTTCGTCAGCCCCAACAGGAACGCTGTCAGCTGGGATGTTTGGAAGAGTAGTGGTGAATTCTGTCAATTTAGCATCGATTTCTGCCAATTCAGCATCCAAGGCTTTAACCTCAGCAGATAGAGTTTGCATGGCAGCAATCTTGTCATCTGCATTTTCCTTGTTGCGCTTAGCTTGGGCAATCTCAGCAGAAACTGTGTTACGTTCTGCTTTTAAAGTTTCAACCTTGACCAAGATGTCACGACGTTTAGCATCGATTTCTTTCATCTCGTTTAAGACAGCAGCATCTACACCACGTGTAGCCAGTTTTTCTGCGACAGCATCAAAGTCTGTACGAATACGTTTGATATCTAACATAAGAACTCCTTTATGAAAAAAGCACACCTGACAAAGCGTTGGAGTGGCAGGGCCACGGTTCCATCCAACTTCACAGGAGTGCACTTGATTGTGTATGCAATTGTTACTAACGGTAGAATTTCACCTATCCCTCCTATCTGCTCGCAGCATCCGCAGACTTTCTGAAAGAAGAAGATAACCTACTTATCCGTTGCTATGATTATACTAAAGTTTCTACTTTTTTGCAAATAGATTTTTAAATTTTTGACTAATGGTTTGAATCAGGGTCGGAAGTTTGACGACCTTGTCATTGCCCAGTTTTTCGCGTGCAATTTTAAGAATGGTACCCGAGTCTTTTGAGGCAAAGAGGAATTTTCCTCTGTCTGTAAAGACTTCGAAGTGACGACTGATTTTGCGACCAGTAACATTGGCTCCAATCTGGTTAATATGGCTCCAAGGAATCTGGATAAATTGTTCAACATTGACATCGGGGTAAAATTCCAAAGCCTGATCTCCGACAAGGAATTTTCCAACTTTCCCAGCTATAGAGAGGTAGGAGGTGCCTGTCGTATTGAGGAGCACTGTTTTGTTAAGTGATTGAGCCATGCTTAGTCTTCCTTGCTTTCACCGAAAAAGGCATTGTATAGGGCTTTAATAGCTGCTTTCTCTTGGTCCTTATGGACAACAAACATAATAGACACTTCACTAGAACCTTGAGACATCATCTGGATGTTGATCTTATTTTCAGATAGAGCACGTGTCGCAGTAGCAGTTACTCCGATATGGCTCTTCATCTTTTCTCCAACAATCATAATGATTGAAAGGTCGTGCTCGATTTCTGCATGGTCTACTTCAGCCTTTTGAACCAACTGACGAAGGATTTCTTCTTCCTTGATAGGAGTTAGTTCGCGAGAACGGAGGATGATTGAAAGATCGTCGATACCTGTTGGCATATGTTCCCAACCGATGTTGAGGTCTTCAAGGATTTGCAGAACCTTGCGACCAAATCCAACCTCACGGTTCATGAGGTATTTCGACATGTTAATGCTGACAAAGCCTGAATCACCGGCAATTCCCACAACTGGAAATTCATCACTACTGTGTTTTAGAACGATACGAGTACCTGGATGGTCAGGATTGTTGGTATTCTTGATAACTAGAGGAATTTTTCCACGGTAGGCAGGTAGAAGGGCTTCGTCATGAAGGACTGAGAATCCTGCATAAGCCAACTCACGCATTTCACGGTAGGTCAACTCAGGGATTGAGTGTGGTTGGTGAATAATGCCTGGGTGGGCTGCAAAGATACCATCAACGTCTGTAAAGTTTTCATAGAGGTCTGCCTTAACACCTGCAGCAATGATAGAACCTGTAATGTCTGATCCTCCACGTGAGAAGGTACAGATTTGATTTTCCTTAGTAACTCCAAAGAAACCAGGAATGACAAGGACTTCATTTGCATTTGTCAATTCTTCAATCTTGTCATAACTTGATGGAATGATGCGAGCGTGACCAGGCTCACTTGTGACCACAATACCAGCTTCTCTAGGGTGCACATAGCGTGCATCAATCCCATTTTGATTAAAGTAGGCAGCAATCAATTTAGCATTGTTATTTTCACCGGCTGCTAGGAAAGTATCGTAGAGAAATTCATTTTCATCAATAGGAAGAGTGGCTAAGGCACGAATGCTTTTAGAAATTTTTTCTAAAACAGCTGGTTTTAGCCCTAGTTCACTAACCATAGCAGCATAGCGGTCGATAATCCAGTTTTGGCTCTTGCTAATATCGTTACCAGCAACATAGTCGCGGTAGTATTTAATCAAGGCATCCGTAACCTTAGTATCTTCAGCATTGCGTTTACCAGGCGCAGAAACGACTACAAAACGACGCTCTGAATCGCTTTTGACGATGTTTAAAACTTTTTCTAATTGACTAGCAGAGGCAAGAGAGCTACCTCCAAATTTAACAACTTTCATAAGAACTCCTAAAGTAAGTATTTTATACGATTATAGCAGAAAGAAAGCCTTTTTTCAATGAAGAAAATAAGATGCTTTCTAGGACAAAGCGAGCCTTTCTAATCGGCTGAGACACTTTCAGTTGATTTTTTCTTGCTTTCTGATTTTAAAAAAGATATACTTTTGAAATAAAATAATTTAAACTGCTTATAAAATAAAAAGGAGTCCAGATGGAACACATTATTTATCAGCTTGAAGAGGATTTGGCAATCCTTACCTTGAATCGTCCTGAGGTAGCGAATGGTTTTCATATCCCTATGTGTGAGGAGATTTTAGAAGCTCTGATTTTGGCAGAAGAGGATCCGGCTGTGCATTTTGTCTTAATCAACGCGAATGGCAAAGTCTTCTCTGTTGGGGGAGATTTGGTTGAGATGAAGCGAGCAGTCGATGAGGATGATATTCCATCATTGACGAAAATCGCAGAATTGGTCAATACTATTTCTTATAAAATCAAGCAAATTGCTAAACCTGTCTTGATGGAGGTTGATGGGGCTGTTGCAGGTGCCGCAGCGAATATGGCTGTTGCTGCAGATTTCTGTCTGGCAACGGATAAGGCTAAATTTATCCAAGCTTTTGTTGGAGTTGGCTTGGCTCCGGATGCAGGAGGAATTCATCTCTTGAGTCGAAGTATTGGTGTGACGCGTGCTGCTCAATTGGCTATGACAGGTGAGGCTTTGAACGCAGAAAAAGCTCTAGAATGGGGACTAGTTTACCGCGTCTGTGAAGCTGATAAACTTGAAAAGACGAGAGAACAGATTCTTAAAAAATTAAGACGTGGCTCAAACAATTCTTATGCTGCCATCAAGAAGTTGGTGTGGGAGAGCCAATTTAAAGATTGGCAAGATTATGCTACTTTAGAACTGAATCTTCAAGAATCTCTAGCCAAAACAGAGGATTTCAAAGAAGGAGTTCGGGCTCATTCGGAAAGAAGAAGACCTAAATTTACAGGAAAATAAAAAAATACTTGCACCATTCTTTGAACTTTGATATAATTCTTTTGTCAAATGTTTTGATTCTAAAAGTTTTTTTGAAAAGGAGGGAAGGAAAGATTGGACTACCAACGAATTAATGAATATTTAACATCTATATTTAATAATGTCCTCGTTATCGAGGAAGTTAGCTTGAGGGGTAGTCGTTTCAAAGATATCTCCATCAAAGAAATGCATACGATTGATGTGATTGGGAAATTCCCAGATGTGACACCAAGTCAAGTGTCAAAAGAGTTGATGGTGACTCTTGGGACAGTTACGACTAGTTTGAATAATCTCGAACGCAAGGGTTACATTGAACGCGTTCGTTCAGAACATGATAGACGTGTGGTGCATCTGCATTTGACAAAGAAAGGTCGCTTGGTTCATAGGCTACATAAACGCTTCCATAAGACCATGGTTGAAAAAATCATCGATGGTATGAGTAAGCAAGAAATTGAGATTATGAGCAAAGGTTTGACTAATCTTTATCAATTTTTGGAGGATTTGAGATAATGGCTTTTGCAAAAATAAGCCAGGTTGCTCATTATGTGCCAGAGCAAGTGGTTACAAATCATGATTTGGCCCAGATTATGGATACCAATGATGAGTGGATTTCAAGTCGGACGGGAATACGTCAAAGGCATATTTCAAGAACAGAATCTACTAGTGATTTGGCTACAGAGGTTGCTAAGAAACTGATGGCAAAAGCTGGAATCACAGGAGAAGAGCTGGATTTTATCATTCTAGCTACTATTACTCCAGATTCGATGATGCCCTCTACAGCTGCTCGCGTTCAAGCTAATATTGGTGCTAATAAGGCCTTTGCTTTTGACCTAACAGCGGCTTGCAGTGGATTTGTATTTGCTCTTTCAACTGCTGAAAAGTTTATCGCTTCTGGTCGCTTTCAAAAAGGCTTAGTGATTGGTAGTGAAACCCTCTCTAAGGCAGTTGATTGGTCAGATCGATCAACAGCTGTGTTGTTTGGAGATGGTGCTGGTGGAGTCTTGCTAGAAACTAGCGAGCAAGAGCATTTCTTAGCTGAGAGTCTCAATAGTGATGGGAGTCGTAGCGAGTGTCTAACTTATGGACATTCAGGCTTGCATTCTCCATTTTCAGATCAAGAAAATGCAGATTCATTTTTGAAGATGGATGGACGCGCAGTCTTTGATTTTGCCATTAGAGATGTAGCCAAGTCTATCAAACAGACTATTGATGAGTCTCCTATAGAGGCGACAGACTTGGATTATTTACTACTTCATCAGGCTAATGACCGTATCTTGGATAAGATGGCTAGAAAAATCGGTGTCGACCGAGCTAAACTTCCAGCAAATATGATGGAGTATGGAAATACCAGTGCAGCCAGTATCCCGATTTTACTTTCAGAGTGTGTAGAACAAGGCCTCATCCGTTTAGACGGTAGCCAGACTGTTCTTCTATCAGGCTTCGGTGGAGGCTTGACCTGGGGCACGCTCATTCTTACAATTTAGGTAATCATGTGGTGAACACATTGTTATAAAAAAACTATTTATTTTAAAGGAGTCCTATCATGGCAGTATTTGAAAAAGTACAAGAAATTATCGTTGAAGAACTTGGAAAAGACGCATCAGAAGTAACACTTGAATCAACTTTTGATGATTTAGACGCAGATTCATTGGACTTGTTCCAAGTAATCTCAGAAATCGAAGATGCTTTTGATATCCAAATCGAAGCAGAAGATGACTTGAAAACAGTTGGTGACTTGGTTGCCTACGTTGAAGAGCAAACAAAATAAGCAGAATACAAATAGAAGGAGTAGGGAAACCCGCTCCCTCTTGTTTAGGCAATAGTTTGATTGTCAAATTATGACGGTATCGAACTATTACGTAAGCAAGAAACGATGGAGGCACTATGAAAACACGTATTACAGAATTATTGAACATTGATTATCCTATTTTCCAAGGAGGAATGGCCTGGGTTGCTGATGGTGATTTGGCAGGAGCTGTTTCCAAGGCTGGAGGACTAGGGATTATCGGTGGGGGGAATGCTCCTAAAGAAGTTGTCAAGGCAAATATTGATAAAATCAAATCATTGACTGATAAACCCTTTGGTGTCAACATCATGCTCTTGTCTCCCTTTGTGGAAGATATTGTAGACCTCGTTATCGAGGAAGAGGTTAAGGTAGTGACAACAGGCGCAGGAAATCCAAGCAAATACATGGAACGCTTCCATGAAGCTGGTATTACGGTTATTCCTGTTGTACCGAGTGTTGCCCTAGCTAAACGCATGGAAAAAATCGGTGCGGACGCTGTTATTGCAGAAGGAATGGAAGCTGGGGGGCATATCGGTAAATTAACAACCATGACCTTGGTGCGCCAGGTTGCTGCTGCTGTATCTATTCCTGTTATTGCTGCAGGAGGGATTGCGGATGGTGAAGGTGCTGCGGCTGGCTTTATGCTAGGTGCAGAAGCTGTTCAGGTTGGAACTCGCTTTGTCGTTGCAAAAGAGTCTAATGCCCATCCAAATTATAAGGCGAAAATTTTAAAAGCTAGAGATATTGATACTACGATTTCAGCTCAACACTTTGGACATGCTGTTCGTGCGATTAAAAATCAGTTGACTCGTGATTTTGAACAAGCTGAAAAAGATGCTTTTAAACAAGAAAATCCAGATTTGGAAATTTTTGAACAAATGGGAGCAGGTGCACTAGCCAAAGCGGTTGTTCACGGAGATGTGGATGGAGGCTCTGTCATGGCAGGTCAAATTGCAGGGCTTGTTTCCAAAGAAGAAACCGTTGAAGAAATCCTAAAAGATTTGTATTACGGAGCAGCTAAGAAAATTCAAGAAGAAGCCTCTCGTTGGGCAGGAGTTGTAAGAAATGACTAAAACAGCCTTTTTATTTGCTGGTCAAGGTGCCCAGTATCTAGGTATGGGACGGGATCTCTATGATCACTACCCTATTGTCAAAGAAACGATTGATCAAGCAAGTCAGGTACTCGGTTATGATTTGCGTCATCTTATTGATAGGGAAGAAGAAAAACTCAATCAGACCCGCTATACGCAACCAGCTATTTTAGCAACTTCAGTTGCTATTTACCGTTTATTACAAGAAATGGGCTATCAGCCTGATATGCTTGCTGGTTTGTCTCTTGGAGAATACTCTGCCTTGGTGGCTAGCGGTGCCTTGGATTTTGAAGAAGCTGTTGCCTTGGTTGCTAAGCGTGGAGCCTATATGGAAGAAGCGGCTCCTGCTGGCTCTGGTAAGATGGTAGCAGTTCTCAATACGCCAGTAGAGGACATTGAGGAAGCCTGTCAAAAAGCTTCTGAACTTGGAGTGGTTACCCCAGCCAACTATAATACACCTGCACAAATCGTGATTGGTGGAGAAGTGGTTGCAGTTGATCGAGCTGTAGAACTCTTGCAGGAAGTTGGTGCCAAACGCTTGATCCCTCTCAAGGTATCAGGTCCCTTTCATACTGCTCTCCTTGAGCCTGCTAGCCAGAAACTAGCTGAAACTCTAGCTCAGGTAAGTTTTTCAGATTTTACTTATCCCCTAGTCGGCAATACAGAAGCTACTGTGATGCAAAAAGAAGACATTGCTCAACTCTTGACGCGTCAGGTCAAGGAACCAGTTCGTTTCTATGAAAGTATTGCAGTTATGCAAGAAGCAGGCGTAACCAACTTTATAGAGATTGGACCGGGGAAAGTCTTGTCAGGATTTGTTAAAAAAATTGATAAGACGGCTAAACTAGCCACTGTTGAAGATCAGGCGAGCTTGGAAGCCTTGCTAGAAAACAAGTAATCCCTTCTCCCATAAATACAAGAGGAAACAGGAGAAAAGAATGCAACTAAAAAATAAAAATATCTTTATTACAGGTTCGAGTCGTGGGATTGGTCTTGCCATAGCCCACAAGTTTGCTCAAGCAGGAGCCAATATTGTTTTAAACAGTCGTGGGGCAATCTCAGAAGAATTGCTCGCTGAGTTTTCAAACTATGGTGTCAAGGTGGTTCCCATTTCAGGAGATGTATCAGATTTTGCAGACGCTAAGCGTATGGTTGATCAAGCTATTGCAGAGCTGGGTTCAGTAGATGTTTTGGTCAACAATGCAGGGATTACCCAAGATACCCTTATGCTCAAGATGACAGAGGCGGATTTTGAAAAAGTTCTCAAGGTTAACCTGACTGGTGCCTTTAACATGACACAATCAGTCTTGAAACCGATGATGAAAGCCAGAGAAGGTGCTATCATTAATATGTCTAGTGTTGTTGGTTTGATGGGAAATATCGGTCAAGCTAACTATGCAGCTTCTAAGGCTGGTTTGATTGGTTTTACCAAGTCTGTGGCGCGTGAAGTGGCCAATCGCAATATCAGGGTTAATGCTATTGCACCTGGAATGATTGAGTCCGATATGACAGCTGTTCTATCAGACAAGGTAAAAGATGCCATGCTGGCGCAAATTCCTATGAAAGAATTTGGGCAGGCAGAGCAGGTTGCAGATTTAACAGTATTTTTAGCAGGCCAAGATTATCTAACTGGTCAAGTGGTTGCCATTGATGGTGGCCTAAGTATGTAGCAGAAGCTAGAGGTAAAAAAGATGAAACTAAATCGTGTAGTAGTAACAGGTTATGGAGTAACATCTCCAATTGGAAATACACCAGAAGAATTTTGGAATAGTTTGACAACTGGAAAAATCGGAATTGGTCCAATTACAAAATTTGATCATAGTGACTTTGATGTCCATAATGCAGCAGAAATTCAAGATTTTCCTTTTGATAAATACTTTGTAAAGAAAGATACCAACCGTTTTGACAACTATTCTTTGTATGCTTTATATGCAGCCCAAGAGGCTGTCAATCACGCTAATCTGGATGTAGAGGCTCTTGACAGGGATCGTTTTGGTGTTATCGTTGCCTCTGGTATTGGTGGAATCAAGGAAATTGAGGATCAAGTGCTTCGTCTCAACGAAAAAGGTCCAAAACGTGTGAAACCATTGACTCTTCCAAAAGCCTTACCAAATATGGCTTCAGGAAATGTTGCTATGCGTTTTGGAGCAAACGGTGTTTGCAAATCTATCAATACTGCCTGCGCTTCATCAAATGATGCGATTGGGGATGCCTTCCGCTCAATTAAATTTGGTTTCCAAGACGTTATGTTGGTAGGTGGTTCAGAAGCCTCTATCACACCTTTTGCTATTGCTGGTTTCCAAGCCCTAACTGCTCTCTCAACTACAGAGGACCCAACTCGTGCTTCCATTCCATTTGATAAGGACCGTAATGGTTTTGTCATGGGTGAAGGTTCTGGGATGTTGGTTCTTGAAAGCCTTGAACACGCTGAAAAACGTGGGGCTACTATCCTTGCTGAGGTGGTTGGTTACGGAAATACTTGTGATGCATACCACATGACTTCACCACATCCAGAAGGTCAGGGAGCTATCAAGGCCATCAAACTAGCCTTGGAGGAAGCTGAGATTTCTCCAGAGCAAGTAGCCTATGTCAATGCTCACGGAACGTCAACTCCTGCTAATGAAAAAGGAGAAAGTGGTGCGATCGTGGCTGTTCTTGGTAAGGAAGTACCTGTATCATCAACCAAGTCTTTCACAGGACATTTGCTGGGGGCTGCAGGTGCGGTAGAAGCTATCGTAACAATCGAGGCTATGCGTCATAACTTTGTACCAATGACAGCTGGAACAAGTGAAGTATCAGATTATATCGAAGCCAATGTCGTTTATGGACAAGGCTTGGAGCAAGAAATTCCATACGCTATTTCAAATACTTTTGGTTTTGGTGGCCACAATGCAGTTCTTGCTTTCAAACGTTGGGAGAATAAATAACTATGAATTTAAACGATATTAAAGACTTGATGGCTCAATTTGACCAATCAAGTTTGAGAGAATTTTCTTATAAAAATGGGACGGATGAGTTACAGTTTAGCAAGAATGAAGCTAGACTCGTATCCGAAGTTGCAGCTCAAGTCGCTCCAGCGCCCGTTCTAGCAACACCAAGTCCAGCGGCTCCTACATCTGCTCCAGCAGAGCCTGTAGCAGAAGAAGTTCAAGCTCCAGCTGAAACAAGTGTAGCTGCTGAGGGAGATGTTGTAGAGAGTCCACTTGTTGGGGTGGCTTACTTGGCTGCTGGTCCAGATAAACCTGCCTTTGTAACAGTTGGTGATAGTGTTAAAAAAGGCCAAACATTGGTAATTATCGAAGCCATGAAAGTCATGAATGAAATCCCAGCTCCTAAGGATGGTGTGGTAACAGAAATTCTCGTTTCTAATGAAGAAATGGTTGAGTTTGGTAAAGGATTGGTACGTATCAAATGATCGATATTCAAGGAATCAAAGAAGCCCTTCCCCACCGTTATCCTATGCTCCTAGTGGACCGTGTGTTGGAAGTGAGCGAGGATACTATTGTTGCCATCAAAAATGTGACCATTAATGAGCCCTTCTTCAACGGTCATTTTCCTCAATACCCTGTCATGCCAGGTGTTCTGATTATGGAAGCCTTGGCGCAAACAGCTGGTGTCTTGGAGTTATCAAAACCTGAAAATAAAGGTAAACTGGTTTTTTACGCTGGTATGGATAAGGTTAAGTTCAAGAAGCAAGTTGTACCAGGTGACCAATTGCTTATGACGGCAACGTTTGTAAAACGTCGTGGCACCATAGCTGTGGTTGAAGCAAAGGCTGAAGTGGATGGCAAGCTTGCGGCCAGTGGAACTCTTACCTTTGCAATAGGGAACTAAGGAGGTTCTCCATGTTTCGAAAAATTTTAATTGCCAATCGTGGTGAAATTGCGGTTCGTATTATCCGTGCGGCGCGTGAATTGGGGATTGCGACGGTAGCGGTTTATTCAACTGCTGATAAGGAAGCCCTTCATACGCTTTTGGCAGATGAAGCAGTTTGTATCGGCCCCGGTAAGGCAACGGAGTCTTATCTTAACATTAATGCGGTTCTATCAGCTGCAGTCTTGACTGAAGCTGAAGCTATTCACCCTGGTTTTGGATTTCTCAGTGAAAATTCCAAATTTGCAACCATGTGTGAAGAAGTGGGCATCAAATTTATCGGTCCATCTGGTCATGTTATGGATATGATGGGGGACAAGATTAATGCACGTGCTCAGATGATCAAAGCTGGTGTGCCTGTCATTCCAGGTTCGGATGGAGAAGTGCATAACTCTGAGGAAGCTTTGATTGTTGCTGAAAAAATTGGCTATCCTGTTATGCTCAAGGCTTCAGCAGGTGGAGGTGGTAAAGGGATTCGTAAGGTTGAAAAACCAGAAGACCTCGTTTCAGCCTTTGAAACGGCCTCTAGTGAAGCCAAGGCCAATTATGGCAATGGTGCCATGTATATAGAACGGGTTATCTATCCAGCTCGTCACATCGAGGTTCAAATTCTTGGAGACGAACACGGAAATGTGATTCACTTGGGGGAACGGGATTGTTCTCTTCAACGGAATAACCAAAAGGTTTTGGAAGAAAGTCCTTCGATTGCAATCGGAAAAACACTGCGCAATGAAATTGGTGCTGCTGCTGTTCGAGCGGCTGAGTCTGTGGGCTATGAGAATGCAGGGACTATTGAGTTTCTTCTTGATGAAGCCAGTGGCAAATTCTATTTCATGGAAATGAATACACGTGTTCAGGTAGAGCATCCAGTAACAGAGTTTGTTTCAGGTGTGGATATCGTTAAGGAACAAATTCGCATTGCGGCAGGTCAGCCTCTGTCTGTTAAGCAAGAAGATATTGTCCTACGCGGTCATGCCATCGAGTGTCGTATCAATGCAGAAAATCCAGCCTTTAACTTTGCTCCAAGTCCAGGTAAGATTACTAATCTCCATCTGCCAAGTGGTGGAGTTGGCTTGCGCGTGGATTCAGCAGTTTATCCAGGCTATACCATTCCACCTTATTATGATAGTATGATTGCTAAAATCATCGTTCACGGTGAAAATCGTTTTGATGCCTTGATGAAAATGCAACGTGCCCTCTATGAATTAGAGATTGAAGGGGTGCAGACCAATGCAGATTTCCAGCTTGACCTCATTTCAGATCGCAATGTCATTGCTGGAGATTACGATACTTCCTTCTTGATGGAAACCTTCTTGCCCAAGTATCAAGAAAAAGAATAAAATGATTTCAAGAGTTTAAACCGAAAAGGGGAATCAATGGCTCTATTTAGTAAAAAAGATAAGTATATTCGAATCAATCCCAATCGTTCGGTTAGGGAAAAACCTCAAGCCAAGCCAGAGGTTCCAGATGAATTATTCTCCCAGTGTCCAGGCTGTAAGCATACCATTTATCAGAAGGATCTGGGAAGTGAGCGTATCTGTCCGCACTGTAGTTACACATTTCGTATTTCTGCCCAAGAACGCTTGGCTTTGACGATTGATATGGGAACCTTCAAGGAATTGTTTACAGGGATTGAAAGCAAGGATCCCTTACATTTCCCTGGTTACCAAAAGAAACTAGCAACCATGCGTGAAAAAACAGGTCTAGATGAAGCCGTTGTGACTGGAACAGCTCTTATTAAAGGTCAGACTGTGGCTCTTGGGATTATGGATTCCAACTTTATCATGGCTTCTATGGGGACGGTTGTAGGTGAAAAAATTACTCGTCTGTTTGAGTATGCGACTGTCGAACAATTGCCAGTTGTTCTCTTCACAGCTTCTGGTGGCGCCCGTATGCAGGAAGGAATCATGAGTCTCATGCAGATGGCCAAGATTTCTGCAGCGGTTAAACGCCATTCAAATGCAGGTCTCTTTTATCTGACCATTTTGACAGATCCAACGACAGGTGGTGTGACAGCTTCTTTCGCTATGGAAGGCGATATCATTCTGGCTGAACCACAGAGTTTGGTTGGTTTTGCTGGACGTCGTGTCATTGAAAATACGGTTCGTGAAAGTTTGCCTGAGGATTTCCAAAAGGCAGAATTTCTATTGGAGCATGGCTTTGTGGATGCTATTGTCAAAAGAAGAGACTTGCCAGATACCATTGCAAGCCTAGTCAGATTGCATGGAGGGAGTCCTAGATGAATATTGCAAAAATAGTCAGAGAAGCGCGTGAGCAGAGTCGTTTGACAACCTTGGACTTTGCGACAGGCATTTTTGATGAATTTATCCAGTTACATGGTGACCGTTCTTTTCGCGATGATGGTGCAGTTGTTGGTGGTATCGGCTGGCTTGGAGATCAAGCTGTAACAGTAGTTGGTATCCAAAAAGGCAAGAGTTTACAAGATAATCTCAAACGGAATTTTGGACAACCACATCCAGAAGGCTACCGCAAGGCACTACGTTTGATGAAACAGGCTGAAAAGTTTGGCCGTCCAGTAGTGACCTTTATCAATACAGCAGGTGCCTATCCTGGTGTCGGAGCGGAAGAACGTGGACAGGGGGAAGCTATTGCTCGGAATCTCATGGAAATGAGTGACCTGAAAGTTCCGATTATTGCTATCATTATTGGTGAAGGTGGTTCAGGTGGAGCTCTAGCTTTAGCCGTTGCTGACCGTGTCTGGATGCTGGAAAATTCTATCTATGCCATTCTCAGTCCAGAAGGCTTTGCTTCCATTCTATGGAAGGACGGCAGTCGTGCCATGGAAGCGGCAGAACTGATGAAAATCACTTCGCATGAACTGTTAGAAATGGACGTGGTGGATAAGGTGATTTCTGAAGCAGGACTTTCGAGCAAAGAACTGATTAAGACTGTCAAAAAAGAACTCCAAACGGAGCTATCCCTACTTTCACAAAAATCGTTAGAAGAGTTGTTGGAAGAACGTTACCAACGATTTAGAAAATACTAATACTCTTCGAAAATCTCTTCAAACCACGTCAGCTTCACCTTGCTGTATATGTGTTACTGACTTCGTCAGTTCTATCCGCAACCTCAAAACCGTGTTTTGAGCAGCCTGTGGCTAGCTTCCTAGTTTGCTCTTTGATTTTCATTGAGTATAATTCTTTAGAATATGCAAAAAACTAGAACTGGCAGTCAGTTCTAGTTTTTATGTGGTTCTCTGTATTGAGGGAACAACAAAAAGTGCTTGGAAGACCAAACACCTTTTCGATTATTCATTTTCTTCAGTTACAAATTGACTAAGCAGTCCGTTGATAAAGCGGGCTGATTTTTGATCTGAAAAATTCTTGGCAAGTTCAATGGCTTCATTGACTGCTACCAGCTGAGGTGTATCAAATGAAGTGATTTCAAAGATACCCAAGCGTAGTAAGTTTTTTTCGACCAAGGTCAAGCGTTCAACTGTCCAGCCTGACTTGAGATGCTGGTTGATTTGTTTATCCAACTCGTCTTTTTGAGCTTGAACACCAGAAACCAAGTTCAGAAGAAAGGCAGGGATTTGCACATCTTCATCTTCACGGTCATGTGTGTAGGCAAAGCGACAAGCTGTTTCCATATCTGTGTCGAATTCAAGGCTCATGAGAGCTTGAAAAGCGCATTTACGAAGTTCGCGTCTAGATTCTAATAATGGACTAGTCATTGAGGAAGTCCTCGTTAAATAGATCTTTCAACTCAGGTTTTGGTGTTTTGTCTGGAACGATTCCTGCAACATGGATGTTGACAGCAGCAAGTTCCACATCAGCCATATCACGGACAGCATCTTTGACCGCTTTTTGAATAGCAAGAGCCACTTTTGGTACTTTTACACCGTACTCTAGGTAGAGATAGATGTCAGCAGTTAGTTCTTCGTTGCTTTCTTTTAAGTAGACGCCACGACCAAGAGAGAGTTTTGATAGGGTATCAGATACGGATTTATTTGAAAATGAATGGACACCATCAACTTTAGCAGTTGCGATGGCAATGATTTTTTCAAGTACACGTGGAGCGATAACGATTTCGCCAAATTGTTCTTCAGTTCCCATAGAATGACCTCTTTCTAGAGATTAGGCACGAGAAACGTAAGTTCCTTCTGCAGTGTTGATGATCAATTTTTGCCCAGCTTCGATGAAGTCAGGAACGTTGACAACAAGTCCAGTTTCCATAGTTGCTGGCTTACCAGAACCTGTAACAGTAGCACCTTTGATAGATGGTTGTGTTTCAGCAACTGTCAATTCAACAGTAGTTGGTACAGTTACACCGATTACTTCAGTTCCGTAGAATTGGATTTTCACATCAGAGTTTTCAAGGATGTAAAGCAATTCATTTTCAACGTTTACGACTGGGATTTCATATTGGTCGTAAGTTTCAGTGTTCATGAAGTAGGCAGTTTCATCCATTTTGTACAAGTATTGAGCTGGAACAGTTTCGATAATAGCTTGTTCGAATTTTTCTTCTGGACGGTAGCTTGTGTCAAAAGTAGAACCAGTACGGACATCACGCAATTTCATACGCATGATCGTGTTCCCTTTACCTGGTTTGTGGTGGCTAGCCTCCAAAACGCGGATCAATTTTCCGTCTGCAGTTTCAAATGTCATACCAGCTTTCAATTTGCTTGCTTCAATCATGTTTTTACCTCTTTAATAAATATTATTACTCTTCATTTTACCATAAAACGTTCTGAAAATAAAGCCAAAATAGTTATTGGGAGATGGTAGGGGAGAAAAAACCAACCTCAGGGCTGGTTTTTTTACATATTACTCTTCTTTCAACTTGGCCAATTCCTGTGCAAGTAGTTTAAGGGCAACTTGTGGGTTGGCTTGGCCTTTGGTTGCTTTCATAAGGAAGCCTGTGAAGGCCTTATCTGCGTTGCGTTTACCTGACTTGAAGTCGGCAACTGCGGCTTCGTTATCCGCAAAGACTTGGTGGATGATTGGAATCAGGACAGCTGGATCTGAGATTTGAACCATACCTGCTTTTTCCACATATTCACGCGCACCGCCGCCATGTTTAGCTAGGTGGACAAAGACTTTCTTGGCAATCTTAGAAGAGATAGTTCCGTCTTCGATGATGGCAATCATTTCAACCAAGTTTTCTGGTGTCAATTCGATTTGTTCAAGTGTCTTGCCTTCGGCATTCAAGAACTGAGCGACTTCGCCTTGGAGCCAGTTAGAGACTTGTTTAGCATCGCCACCGAGGGCAACAGCTTTTTCAAAGAAGTCAGAAGTGACCTTATTTGCAGTCAACTGGCTAGCATCGTAGTCTGACAAGCCAAGGTCAGCAACGTAGCGCGCACGGCGTTCCTTTGGAAACTCTGGCAATTCAGTGCGCATCTCCTCAATCCACTCATCTGAGATTTCAAAGAGTGGTAGGTCTGGTTCTGGGAAGTATCGGTAGTCAGCAGCGCCTTCCTTAACACGCATGAGGATGGTTGCCTTGTTCGTTTCATCGTAACGGCGTGTTTCTTGGCGAATTTGACCACCTGAGCGAAGAATTTCAGCCTGGCGTTGGACTTCATATTCAAGACCTTTACGGACGTTAGAGAAGGAGTTGAGGTTCTTCAACTCAGTCTTGGTACCAAATTTTTCTTGACCATAAGGGCGAAGCGAAATATTGGCATCCACACGCATCGAACCTTCTTCCATTTTAACGTCAGAAATACCAGCATACTGGATGACTTCCTTGAGGGCAGTCAGATAAGCATAGGCTTCTTCTGGAGAACGCATGTCGGCTTCAGATACAATCTCAATCAATGGCACCCCTTGACGGTTGAGGTCAACATAAGAGTAACCATCTGTACCATGGGTGTTTTTACCAGCGTCTTCTTCCAAGTGAGCACGTTCAATACCGATTTTTTTAGTCGTACCATCTTCTAGTTCAACTTCAATCCATCCATTGTAACCAATTGGTTCATCAAACTGAGAAATTTGGTAGGCTTTCGGATTATCAGGATAGAAGTAGTTTTTGCGGTCAAAGTGCATCTTTTTGTGGATGTCCATGTTGAGGGCAAGAGCCGCCTTGATACCGGCATCAACAACACCTTTATTGAGAACGGGTAGTACGCCTGGGAAGGACCAGTCAATCACGTTGGTGTTGGCATTTTGGTCATTTCCAAAGTGGGCAGAAGTAGGTGAGAATATTTTTGAACTGGTGTTGAGCTCTACGTGGACTTCAAGTCCAATGACTGTTTCAAAGTTCATTAGTTGTCACCTCCAAAAATCACGGGTTGTTGTTTGTGGTAGTCTGTTGTTGCTTCAAATGCAGCAGCAGCTTGGTAAATGGTTTCTTCTGAGTACTTAGGACCAATCAATTGCAGACCGACAGGTAGTCCTTGAGAGAATCCAGCAGGAATCGAAATCCCTGGGAGACCTGCCAAGTTGACTGGGATGGTCAAAAGGTCAGCCAAGTACATGGCAACTGGATCATGGTTGAGAGAATCTAAGTCATAGGCAACACTTGGAGCAGTTGGACCCAAAATCAAGTCGTAATCCGCAAAGACTTTTTCGAAATCTTGGATGATGAGGGTACGAACCTGACCAGCTTTCTTGTAGTAGGCATCGTAGTAACCTGATGAAAGGCTGAAAGTACCCAGCATGATACGACGTTTCACCTCTTCACCGAAACCTTGGCTACGGCTGTTTACATAGATTTCATCAAGGTTTGTCGCATCCTCTGCACGATAGCCGTAACGGATACCGTCAAAGCGTTGCAAGTTTGATGAAGCTTCAGATGAAGCGATGATGTAGTAGACGGCAACACCGTATTTAGAGTGAGGAAGGCTGACTTCTTCGACGATAGCCCCAAGTTTTTCAAAGTGTTTGGCTGCGTTAAGAATTGTTTCCTTAACTTCTGGGTCAATTCCTTCGCCAAGGTATTCCTTAGGCAAAGCGATTTTCATGCCCTTGATGTCTTGACCGATTTTTGAAGTAAAGTCAGCGATTCGGACAGGAGCTGAAGTAGAATCTTTGGCATCTTCGCTAGCAATAGCGTTGAGTAAGAGAGCATTTTCCTTAACGGTCGGCGCGAAAGGTCCGATTTGGTCTAGAGAGCTACCAAAGGCAATGAGACCGAAACGAGAAACCGTTCCGTAGGTTGGTTTGAGACCGACGATCCCATTGAAGGCAGCAGGTTGGCGGATAGATCCACCAGTATCAGAACCAAGTGACAAGCGGACTTGCCCAGAAGCTACAGCTGCGGCAGAACCACTAGAAGAGCCACCAGGAACCTTGGTCTGGTCCCAAGCATTTTTAGTGGCACCGTAGTAAGAAGTCTCACCTGAACCACCCATGGCAAATTCGTCCATGTTGGTCTTTCCGACGACAATCATGCCTTTGGCTTTGGCATTGGAAACGGCTGTCGCATCAAAGATTGGCTCGTAGTTGTAGAGCATTTTTGAGGCAGCGGTTGTGAGGATACCGTCTGTAGAGATGTTATCCTTAACAGCAAGCGGAATTCCTGAGAGCACATTATCAGCGTCAATTCCAGCTTCATCAATGGCTTTGGCTTGCGCAAGGGCTTGCTCTTCAGCGATAGTAACAAAAGCGTTGATAGCTGTCTCGCGAGATTGGATATCTTCAAGCGTTGCTTGGGTCAATTCAGTTGCAGAAATTTCCTTAGAAACAAGGAGATTGTGCAAGTCTTCAATAGTTTTGTTATTAAAAGTCATTAGGCATCTCCTCCATCGTCTAGGATAGCTGGTACCTTGATATAGTAGTTGTCTTTTTCAGGTACGTTTTTAAACAGGCGATCACGGTCTGTTCCTTCTTCGGCCACATCAGGGCGGAGCACAGTCTTGCGGTCAGCCATGGTAGTAGTAGGTGCGACACCAGTTGTGTCGACTTCGCCCAGCAATTCAACCATGTCAACAATCTTAGACAAGGTAGTCGCAAAGGCAGCAGTTTCTTCTTCAGAGAATCTTAATTTTGAAAGATTGGCAACGTGTGTTACCTCTTCTTGCGTAATTTTCATCTTGCATCCTTTCGTGAAATGATGATTTTTAGTCTGTTCTATTTTACCATATTTTCCTATAAATAAGGGAGGGGGAAGTGAAAAGAAATAGAAATTGAAAAAAATGCTAAAATCCGATATAATGGAGTGTTGAAAGGAATGGTAAAATCCAATGTAGAAATCATTCTTAGCTATTGAAACAAGAAAAATAGAGAATCAAAGAAAGAGAACTTATGAATATTCAAGAAGAAATTAAGAAACGTCGTACCTTTGCTATCATCTCTCACCCGGACGCGGGGAAAACAACCATCACTGAGCAACTGCTCTACTTTGGGGGCGAGATTCGTGAGGCTGGTACCGTAAAAGGAAAGAAAACAGGGACTTTTGCCAAGTCTGACTGGATGGATATCGAGAAGCAACGTGGGATTTCGGTGACTTCATCTGTTATGCAGTTTGACTACGATGGTAAGCGCGTGAATATCCTCGACACACCAGGACATGAGGACTTTTCAGAAGATACCTATCGTACTTTGATGGCGGTGGATGCTGCGGTCATGGTCGTGGACTCTGCCAAGGGTATCGAGGCTCAAACCAAGAAATTGTTTGAGGTTGTCAAACACCGTGGCATTCCTGTCTTTACCTTTATGAACAAGCTGGACCGAGACGGTCGTGAGCCACTGGATCTCTTGCAAGAGTTGGAAGAAGTCTTGGGTATTGCTAGCTACCCGATGAACTGGCCTATCGGGATGGGGAAAGCCTTTGAGGGCTTGTATGACCTTTATAACCAACGATTGGAACTCTATAAAGGAGATGAGCGTTTTGCCAGTCTTGAAGATGGGGATAAGCTTTTCGGTAGCAATCCTTTCTACGAGCAAGTCAAGGATGACATTGAACTTTTAAATGAAGCTGGGAATGAGTTTTCAGAGGAAGCTATTCTGGCTGGAGAATTGACACCAGTCTTCTTTGGTTCGGCCCTCACAAACTTTGGTGTGCAGACCTTCCTTGAAACCTTCCTTAAGTTTGCTCCAGAACCACATGGACACAAGAAAACAGATGGAGAAATTGTGGATCCTTACGACAAGGATTTCTCAGGATTTGTCTTTAAAATCCAAGCCAACATGGACCCTCGTCACCGTGACCGTATTGCCTTTGTACGTATCGTATCGGGTGAATTTGAACGTGGCATGAGTGTCAACTTGCCTCGTACTGGTAAGGGTGCTAAACTGTCTAATGTTACCCAGTTTATGGCTGAAAGTCGTGAGAATGTGACCAATGCCGTGGCAGGAGATATCATCGGGGTTTACGATACAGGAACTTATCAGGTTGGGGATACATTGACAGTTGGAAAAAACAAATTTGAATTTGAACCACTGCCAACCTTCACTCCTGAAATTTTTATGAAAGTTTCTGCTAAGAATGTCATGAAGCAGAAATCCTTCCACAAGGGGATTGAGCAACTGGTGCAAGAAGGTGCTATTCAGCTTTATAAGAATTACCAAACAGGCGAGTACATGCTGGGAGCTGTTGGTCAACTCCAGTTTGAAGTCTTTAAACACCGCATGGAAGGCGAGTACAATGCGGAAGTAGTCATGAGCCCAATGGGTAAAAAGACCGTTCGTTGGATCAAGCCTGAGGACTTGGATGAACGAATGTCATCAAGTCGAAATATCTTGGCTAAAGACCGTTTTGACCAACCAGTCTTCCTCTTTGAAAATGACTTTGCCCTCCGCTGGTTTGCGGATAAGTATCCAGACGTAGAGTTGGAAGAGAAGATGTGACTCAGTACCAACAATTGGAACTAAAGTTCCTAATTGTTGGACGCTAGTCGCTATTTGGCGAACTAGCTAACTGCCTCACTAACTGAGTTTTACAAATGGAATCGATTTGTAAAACTCAGTGTCGTAATCTAATAATAGGTAACCGCTATGGCGGCTTACCTAAACGCTTCACTAGGAAAAATCCACGAATGGTATCGATTCGTGGACTTTTCCGTCGTAGATAGAAAAGGGTAACTGCCTTACTAACTCCGTTTGCAAATAGACTCGATTTGCAAAACTTCGTGTAGTGGATAAAAATACTGCAAAGTTTGCAGTATTTTATCTCAGCATTCTATAAACAGATGTTGAATATTAAGCCTTATTTATTTTATTATTAACCTTTATGGTAATAACTTACAAATAAAAGAAAACTTCAGATATTCACCTTTTGTGATTGGTCTGAAGTTTTCTTTTTTACTGTCCATATTTTTGGTAAAAGTCAACTTTTACTTGGATGAAGGTTTTGGCCTCGCGTAGGAGTTGAAGAAGGGTGGCGCGGGTTTCAAATTCTTCTCTTGTCTTGGGTAGACTACGGTTCCGGAAGACTTCCAGATAGCGTTCAATTTCATCTAGCAAATCAGAAGCAGGATTGGTCTGGCTCAGTTGAGCTGCAATTTTTGAAAAGAGTTGGGCCAAAATCAGGCTCTCACTGGCAGCTAGGTGACAGGTGTTGATGTGCTGGGCCATGTTTCGCAGGATACGACTTTGTCGCTGTCTCATCTCAAAGTAGTGGATATGGTAATCAGTCTGGTGAAAGAGGTGGTCAGAGTGATCCAAATAGACCAGTCTGAGGGCTTCTTCCAAAAGGGTGTCCAATTCTTCAACTAACTGTGCTCGGTTGCGTCCATCCCCTCTGGATAAATAATATTTGAAGCGCTGGAGAATATCTTTTAACTTTTCTTCTACCAATGTGTGGTAGTGATGAATTTCCTCTTCTCGTGAAGGCATGTAGAGATTAACCAGTAAGGCAAATCCTGTACCGATAGCAAAGAGAAGGAATTCATTGACTAGGAGGTCTGGAGAGGTTGACTCTTGCACCAAGAGATGGCTAACCAAAACGCTACTTGGTGTGATGCCAATTTCCCAGCCCATCTTGTAGGCTAGAGGCACATAGAGGGCTAGATAGAGGCCGAGGCTCCAGATATGAAATCCGCTCAAGTGAAAAGCCAGAACTCCGATAACCAAAGCTAGAAGCATGGAAAAGAGGCGATTTCGGGCCAGTTTTAAGGTGCTTCTACGGGTATCGGATAGGCTCAAGAGGGCGATTATTCCAGCCGAGACAGCTGAGGAGAGATTGAGAAAGTAAGCAAGAAGGCAGGCAAGACAGGTAGCTAAGATGAGCTTAGTCGTACGTTGGCTAATAGACATAAGGATTTCCTAGTAAGTTATAATAAAAGCGGAAAAGACAAGACCTGAGCAGGCTTGTCTTTATGAGTTATTTTTTACGGGCTGCTGCGTATTCGGCAACAGCAGTAAAGAGGACATCTGTTGAAGAGTTAAGGGCTGTTTCACATGAGTCTTGGATGACCCCAATCACAAATCCAACCCCAACAACTTGCATGGCAATATCGTTAGAAATACCAAAAAGGCTACAAGCAACTGGGATAAGAAGGAGGGATCCTCCGGCAATACCAGAAGCACCACAGGCTGAGATTGCTGCTACTACACTGAGGACAAAGGCTGTGGCAAAGTCAACAGGGATTCCAAGAGTATTTACTGCAGCAAGGGTTAAAACGTTAATAGTAATCGCTGCCCCTGCCATGTTGATAGTAGAACCAAGTGGGATAGAAACAGAATAGGTATCTGGATCCAGACCGAGGTCGTGGCAAAGTTTCATATTGACAGGGATGTTAGCCGCAGAACTACGAGTGAAGAAGGCTGTAACACCGCTGACACGCAAACATTTCCAAACGAGGGGATAAGGGTTTCTCTTCATAAAGAGGAAGGCAATCAATGGATTGACAACCAGAGCGACAAAGAACATAGTTGTCACCAAGAGGGCAAGCAAGATTCCGTAGTTAGCTAGGCTTCCGATTCCCTTATCAGAGATGGTTTTGAAGACAAGACCAAGGATACCAAATGGAGCTAGATTGATGATCCATTCGACAATCTTAGAAGTCACATCAGCCATAGTTTTCAGCAATTCTTTACTATTTTTGCTGGCCTCTCTCATAGCAATCCCGAAAACAACTGCCCAAGATAAGATACCGATGTAGTTAGCAGTAACGAGGGCATTGACTGGATTGTCAACCAGTTTGAGCAAGAGATTGCTGAGGACCTGGCCAATTCCATCTGGTGGTGCGATTTCTGTATTGGCACTATTTAAGGTAATCTCAACAGGGACGATGAAGCTTGCTAGGACAGCAACAAGTGCCGCTGCAAAGGTTCCCACCAAGTAAAGGAGGATAACCGTTTTCATGTTGCTATCTTGACCCTTTTGATGTTGGGAAAGGGCATTGGCAACGAGGGCAAAGACTAGAATAGGTGCGATGGCTTTGAGGCCACCAACAAAGAGATCTCCAAGTAAACCAATTCCTGAAATGTTAGGAAGTGTCAGCCCTAGGGTTCCTCCAATAAGCATACCAATCAAAATCCGTTTGATTAGGCTTGCCTTATTCCAAGCATGAATGATTTTTTTCATAACAATCTCCTTTGTTGTGTAATGTTTATGATTATAGTATAAATATGAGCTAAAATCAAGAATTTTCTGTCTATTTTGGCTATTATTTTTGAATATTTATGGAGATTCATCACTTGTGAAAGTATGGTATAATAAATGAAAGGAGTTTTCTATGCAAGAATTTATTCAAACCTACCTCAATAAGCTTGATATAACAACGATTATTGAGAATATCTTAACCAAGTTAATTTCTCTGTTATTTCTATTTTTGCTATTCTATATAGCTAAGAAACTACTTCATACCATGGTGCAGAGAATTGTTAAACCTTCTTTAAAAATGTCTCGTCATGATATCGGGCGTCAGAAAACCATCTCACGTCTGTTAGAAAATGTGTTTAATTATACCCTTTATTTCTTTTTGCTTTACTGCATTTTGTCGATTTTAGGTTTGCCAGTTTCTAGTTTGCTGGCAGGGGCTGGGATTGCTGGGGTGGCTATTGGGATGGGAGCCCAAGGCTTTCTATCTGATGTCATCAATGGCTTTTTCATCCTCTTTGAACGTCAACTGGATGTGGGAGATGAGGTCGTTTTGACAAATGGTCCTATTACCGTATCGGGCAAGGTTGTCAGTGTCGGCATTCGAACAACGCAACTCAGAGGAGAAGATCAGGTTCTGCACTTCGTTCCCAATCGGAATATCACCGTCGTCAGCAATTTCTCACGCACAGACTAGACCTGTTATTTTAAGTAATTTGTGGTACAATAGAAAGAGTTTAATAAAGGAGAAAAGATGGTTTTAGAAAAGCAGTTGGGCAATGGTTGTACCTGGATAGACCTTGATGTGGATAAGATTAAAAATATGGAAGATCTTTCTGACATCTATGGATTGGACAAGGAAACCATTGAGTATGCTCTGGATAGAAATGAACGAGCTCATATGGATTATAACCGTGAAACGGAGACGGTAACCTTTATTTATAATGTTCTTGATTTAGAAAAAGACAAAGAATATTATGAAGCGATTCCCATGACCTTTATCGTCGAAAGACAACGAATGATTACCATCAGCAACCATAAGAATGCTTATGTCATTGATCAGATGTCAGCTTATCTGGATAGCCATGAGTCGCTTTCTATTTACAAGTTTCTCTTTGCTGGTTTAGAGATTATCAGTAACGCTTATTATCCTGTCATTGAAGAGATGGATAAAAGTAAGGACGAAATTAGTGCCTTGCTACGTCAAACTACAACAAAGAAAAATCTCTTCGCCCTCTCTGACTTGGAGACTGGTATGGTTTACTTGACAGCAGCAGCAAAACAAAATCGACTCCTCTTGGAACATATCCAGGGCCATGCTCTTTATCGGAGATTTAATGATGTCGAACGAGAGCAGTTTGATGATGCAATGATTGAAGCCCATCAGTTGGTGTCTATGACAGACTTGATTTCTCAAGTCTTGCAACAACTCTCAGCTTCTTACAACAACATCCTAAACAATAACTTGAATGATAGTTTGTCAATTTTGACTATTATCTCCGTCTTACTAGCAGTACTTGCGGTTATTACAGGTTTCTTCGGAATGAATGTTCCTCTACCATTTACAGAAGAGCCAAATGCTTGGATTTATATCTTAATGACTAGCTTGATTTTATGGGTGGCCTTATCTCAATGGCTGAAGAAAATTACTAGAAAATAAAAGAAAAGGAGCCAAAATGGTGATTGAAAACTACATGCCAGACTTTGCTGTGGAAGCAGTCTATGATCTGACAGTCCCAAGCCTGCAGGCGCATGGAATCAAGGCTGTTTTGGTCGATTTGGACAATACCCTCATTGCTTGGAACAACCCTGACGGGACGCCAGAGATGAAGCAATGGCTACATGATCTTCGGGACGCGGGCATTCGCATCATTGTGGTATCAAATAACACTAAAAAACGCGTCCAACGAGCAGTTGAGAAATTTGGGATTGACTACGTTTATTGGGCTCTGAAGCCCTTCACATTTGGGATTGACCGTGCCATGAAGGAATTTCATTATGAGAAAAGTGAAGTGGTCATGGTTGGCGACCAGCTCATGACAGATATACGAGCAGCCCACCGTGCAGGCATTCGCTCGATTTTAGTCAAACCCTTGGTCCAACATGACTCGATCAAAACACAGATCAACCGAGCTCGTGAGCGCCGTGTGAAGCGAAAAATCACTGAAACGTACGGACCGATTACATATAAAAAAGGAATTTAACTATGGAAGAAATTCTCTGTATTGGTTGTGGAGCAACCATTCAGACGACAGATAAGGCTGGTCTTGGTTTTACCCCCCAGTCGGCACTTGAAAAAGGTTTGGAAACTGGCGAAGTCTATTGCCAACGCTGTTTCCGTCTCCGCCACTATAATGAAATCACGGATGTCCAGTTGACGGACGATGATTTCCTCAAGCTCTTGCACGAGGTGGGAGACAGTGATGCCTTAGTGGTCAATGTCATTGATATCTTTGATTTTAATGGCTCTGTCATTCCAGGCTTGCCACGCTTTGTCTCGGGAAATGATGTCCTCTTGGTTGGAAATAAAAAAGATATCCTGCCCAAGTCAGTTAAACCAGGCAAGATTAGCCAGTGGCTCATGGAACGTGCCCACGAAGAAGGTCTTCGTCCAGTCGATGTCGTCCTAACTTCAGCACAAAACAAACATGCCATTAAGGAAGTCATTGACAAGATTGAACACTACCGTAAGGGCCGCGATGTCTATGTGGTCGGTGTAACCAACGTTGGAAAATCAACCCTCATCAATGCCATCATTCAAGAAATCACGGGTGATCAGAATGTCATCACGACTTCGCGCTTCCCAGGGACAACCTTGGACAAAATTGAGATTCCGCTTGACGACGGTTCTTATATCTACGATACGCCGGGAATTATCCACCGCCACCAGATGGCTCACTACTTGACGGCTAAAAACCTCAAGTATGTCAGCCCTAAAAAGGAAATTAAACCCAAAACCTATCAGCTCAATCCTGAACAAACACTGTTTCTAGGCGGTCTCGGACGCTTTGACTTCATTGCGGGTGAAAAGCAAGGATTCACAGCCTTCTTTGATAATGAACTCAAACTCCACCGAACCAAGCTTGAAGGAGCTAGTGCTTTCTATGACAAGCATGTAGGAACCCTTCTGACACCACCAAATAGCAAGGAAAAAGAAGATTTTCCAAAACTAGTCCAACATGTATTTACCATCAAGGACAAGACAGACCTAGTCATCTCTGGACTCGGCTGGATCCGCGTAACAGGAACAGCCAAAGTCGCCGTCTGGGCACCAGAAGGTGTCGCCGTCGTCACACGAAAAGCAATTATTTAAAATAAAATTACTGAGCGAACAAAGTGAGCTCATAAAGAGATAGTTATTGCTGTGGTGTCTTGCCAATCTGTAGATTGGCAAGGGGCACAATTGAGACCAAGGCTCAATTGTGAGGTCAGGAAATCCATTTTTCAAAGATGAGATCTTTGGAAAATTAGTTCCGACCGTCCCTCACCACCTAAAATAACTATCAAAAAGCAAGGAAGAAATTATGTCATTAACATCAAAACAACGTGCCTTCCTCAACAGCCAGGCACACACACTCAAACCCATCATCCAAATCGGAAAAAATGGACTCAACGACCAAATCAAAACCAGCGTCCGTCAAGCTCTTGATGCCCGTGAATTGATCAAGGTGACTCTTTTGCAAAACACCGATGAAAATATCCACGAAGTAGCTGAAATTTTGGAAGAAGAAATCGGTGTGGACACAGTCCAAAAAATCGGACGCATCTTGATTTTGTTTAAACAATCCAGCAAGAAAGAAAATCGCAAGATTTCTAAAAAAGTCAAAGAAATCTAAAAAAACTACTCCAAACAACTGTTTTTACAGAGAAATAAAGGAGACTAGCCTATGGCAATCGAATTATTGACTCCCTTTACCAAGGTAGAGTTGGAGCCAGAAATCAAGGAGAAAAAACGCAAACAAGTCGGGATTTTAGGGGGGAATTTTAACCCTGTTCACAATGCCCATCTGATTGTTGCGGACCAAGTACGTCAGCAGTTGGGACTGGACCAGGTCTTGCTCATGCCTGAATACCAACCTCCCCATGTAGATAAAAAGGAAACCATCTCTGAACACCATCGTCTCAAGATGCTTGAGTTGGCGATTGAGGGGATTGAAGGACTAGCCATTGAAACCATTGAATTGGAGCGTAAGGGCATTTCTTATACCTACGACACCATGAAGATTTTAACAGAGAAGAATCCTGATACGGATTATTACTTTATCATCGGTGCCGACATGGTGGACTATCTGCCTAAGTGGTACCGAATTGATGAGCTGGTCGACATGGTTCAGTTTGTAGGGGTTCAGCGCCCACGCTACAAGGCAGGGACTTCCTATCCCGTTATCTGGGTAGATGTGCCTCTAATGGATATCTCGTCCAGCATGGTGCGTGACTTCATTGCCCAAGGTCGGAAACCCAACTTTCTCCTGCCTCAGTCTGTACTAGACTACATCGAGAAGGAGGGGCTTTACTGATGGCATATCAAGACTATATCAATTGCTCTCGCGAGGCTTTGTTGGAAAAAATGGCAGAGCTTCTACCCGAGAAACGGTTAACCCATTGCTTGGGTGTGGAGCGTGCAGCCATAGAATTGGCTCAGCGATTTGGAGTCGATACCGAGAAAGCAGGCCTAGCAGGCCTTCTTCATGACTATGCTAAAAAGCTGTCAGATCAGGAATTTTTAGACTTGATTGACCGTTATCAGCTAGACCCTGACCTCAAAAACTGGGGCAATAATGTCTGGCATGGCATGGTTGGCATCTACAAGATTCAGGAAGATTTGGATTTGCATGATTCTGAAATCCTGCGAGCTATTGAAATCCATACAGTTGGGGCTGGTCAGATGACAAGCCTAGATAAGGTTATCTATGTAGCAGACTATATTGAGCACAATCGAGCCTTTCCTGGAGTAGATGTGGCGCGGGAGATTGCAAGTCTATCGCTCAATAAGGCAGTGGCCTACGAAACAGCTCGTACAGTGGAGTATCTAGCTCATCAGGGATTCCCCATCTATCCCCAAACCCTTGAAACCTATAACGCCTTTGTGCACTATTTGAAAGAGGACTAAATGAACGAAAAAGAATTACTAGAACTAGTCGTGAAAGCGGCTGATGAGAAACGTGCGGAGGATATCCTCGCACTTGATGTCCAAGATTTGACTAGCGTGACTGACTACTTTGTTATTACTAGTTCAATGAATAGCCGTCAGTTGGACGCTATCGCTGATAATATCCGTGAAAAAGTAGCCGATGCAGGCTTTAAAGGCAGTCATGTCGAAGGAGATGCAGCTGGAGGTTGGGTCCTACTAGACCTCGGCTCTGTTGTCGTGCATGTCTTTTCAGAAGAAATGCGTGCCCACTATAACTTAGAAAAGCTATGGCATGAGGCGGAGTCAGTAGATATTTCAGAAGCTCTTGCTTAGAAGACGAACTCAGTTGTAGCCAACTGGGTTTCTTTGCTTATTTTAGAAAAAATGGATAGAAAGGTATAGGGCGAGTGGTGTTTGCCATGGAGGCTCTTGGTATCATGATTATGGCAACTTATGAAACCTTTGCGGCGGTCTATGATGCGGTCATGGACGATAGTTTATATGATAAATGGATGGATTTTTCTCTGGGTCATTTGCCTAAGACAAAGGAGAGAAAAAAACTCTTGGAATTGGCTTGTGGGACAGGCATCCAGTCTGTACGCTTTTCTCAAGCTGGTTTTGATGTGACTGGACTTGACTTGAGCGCAGATATGCTGAAGATTGCGGAGAAGAGAGCGGCTTCAGCCAAACAAAAGATTGATTTTATTGAAGGCAATATGTTGGATTTGTCCAAGGTAGGTCAATACGACTTTGTCACTTGTTATTCGGACTCTATCTGCTACATGCAGGATGAGGTGGAAGTAGGGGATGTTTTTAAGGAAGTGTATAATGCCCTTAATGAAGATGGAGTTTTCATCTTTGATGTGCATTCGACCTACCAGACAGACGAAGTTTTTCCAGGCTATTCTTATCATGAAAATGCAGAAGATTTCGCCATGCTATGGGATACCTATGAGGATGCGGCGCCTCACTCTATCGTTCATGAGTTGACTTTCTTTGTCAAGGAAGCGGATGGTTCCTTTAGTCGCCACGATGAAGTGCATGAGGAGCGAACCTATGAGGTCTTGACCTATGATATTTTGCTGGAACAGGCCGGATTCAAATCCTTCAAACTCTTTGCGGACTTTGAAGACAAAGAGCCAACAGAAACCAGCACCCGTTGGTTTTTTGTGGCGCAGAAGTAGGAGATTATCATGACCATCACGGGTATTATCGCGGAGTTCAATCCTTTTCATAATGGCCACAAATACCTGCTTGAGCAGACGAAGGGGTTGAAAATTGTGGCCATGTCTGGGAATTTCATGCAGAGAGGCGAGCCTGCTATCGTGGACAAGTGGACACGAGCCCAGATGGCGCTTGAAAATGGTGCTGATCTGGTAGTGGAACTGCCCTTTTTAGTCAGTGTTCAGGCGGCGGATTTCTTTGGCCAAGGGGCTGTGGATATCTTGGCTCGGTTGGGTATTGATAGCCTCGCTTTTGGAACAGAAGAAGTTCTGGATTATCAAAAAATCGCTGACTTATACGCAGAGCAAGGTAGAGAGATGGAGAATTTTGTGGAAAATCTGCCTGATTCTCTCTCCTATCCCCAGAAAACCCAAGCCATGTGGAAGGAATTTGCTGGTCTTGATTTTTCAGGCCATACACCCAATCATGTTCTTGCTTTGGCCTATGCCAAGGCGGTTGCGGGACGAAATATCAAGCTGTATCCGATTCAGCGTCAGGGGGCTGGTTACCATTCTGTGGACCAGGATGTGGACTTCGCCTCGGCGACAGCCCTCCGTCAGCACCAAAGGGACAAAGATTTCTTAGAACGATTTATGCCTTCTGTTGCCCTATTTGAGCAGACCAGTAAAGTGAGCTGGGAAGACTATTTTCCTTTGCTCCGCTATCAAATCTTGTCAAATCCCGACATAACCACCATCTATCAGGTCAATCAAGAAATGGCTGTGCGCATTAAAGAGACCATCAAGACAGTCCAGTCTGTGGAAGACTTGATTGAGGCGGTTGCGACCAAACGTTACACCAAGGCGCGTGTCAGACGCCTTTTGACCTATATCTTGGTGCAGGCTAGAGAAAGTGACTTGCCAGAAGGCATCCATGTTCTTGGCTTTACTGAAAAAGGCAGGCAACATCTCAAGTCTTTGAAAGGGCAGGTCGATCTAGTCAGCCGAATTGGCAAAGAACCTTGGGATGCTATGACCCAAAAGGCAGACCAGATTTACCAACTGGGAAATCCAAGTATAGCAGAGCAGAATTTTGGAAGAGTACCGATTAGAATAGAAATAAACTAAGTCTACTGAAAAGTAGGCTTTTTCTCAAGTCTCTACTATACTACTATTTCTAAATAACAATTTTATTTTTGTGAATGTGTTCCAATTTCCCCAAAACATATTCTATTTTAGGTTTGTGAAAATCACTTTTTTATGGTAGAATGTAAAAGAATGTATGTCATTCGGAATAACAATAAAATGAGGTAAAAACATGGAAATCATGTCGCTTGCGATTGCTGTTTTTGCCGTCATCATTGGTTTAGTCATTGGATATGTCAGCATCTCAGCCAAGATGAAATCATCTCAGGAAGCTGCAGAGTTGATGCTTTTAAATGCTGAACAAGAAGCAACTAATTTACGTGGACAAGCTGAACGTGAAGCGGATTTACTTGTTAATGAAGCTAAACGTGAAAGCAAGTCTCTTAAAAAAGAAGCACTATTGGAGGCCAAAGAAGAAGCCAGAAAATACCGTGAAGAAGTGGACGCTGAATTCAAATCAGAACGTCAAGAACTCAAACAAATCGAAAGTCGTTTGACAGAGAGAGCTACTAGCCTTGACCGTAAGGACGACAATTTGACGAGTAAAGAACAAACACTTGAACAAAAAGAACAAAGTATTTCTGATAGAGCGAAAAACCTTGATGCGCGTGAAGAGCAATTAGAGGAAGTCGAAAGACAAAAAGAAGCAGAGCTAGAGCGTATTGGTGCCCTGTCTCAGGCAGAAGCACGAGATATTATCTTGGCTCAGACAGAGGAAAACTTGACCAAGGAGATTGCTAGCCGCATTCGTGAAGCTGAGCAAGAGGTCAAGGAACGTTCTGACAAAATGGCCAAGGACATCTTGGTTCAAGCCATGCAACGTATCGCTGGTGAATATGTGGCGGAGTCAACAAACTCAACGGTTCACCTGCCAGACGATACTATGAAGGGACGCATTATTGGTCGTGAAGGTCGTAACATTCGTACCTTTGAAAGTTTGACAGGGGTCGATGTGATTATCGACGATACACCAGAAGTGGTGACCTTATCAGGTTTTGACCCGATTCGTCGTGAAATTGCCCGTATGACTATGGAAATGTTGCTCAAGGATGGTCGTATCCACCCAGCTCGTATCGAAGAGTTGGTTGAGAAAAACCGTCAAGAGATTGACAATAAGATTCGTGAATACGGTGAGGCTGCTGCCTATGAAATTGGGGCACCAAACCTTCATCCAGACTTGATGAAAATCATGGGTCGCTTGCAGTTCCGTACTTCATATGGACAAAATGTCTTACGTCATTCGATTGAGGTTGCTAAGTTAGCTGGTATCATGGCGAGCGAACTTGGTGAAAATGCGGCTCTTGCTCGTCGTGCAGGGTTCCTTCACGATATCGGAAAAGCCATTGACCGTGAGGTTGAAGGTAGCCACGTTGAAATCGGTATGGAATTGGCTCGTAAGTACAAGGAACATCCAGTTGTGGTGAATACAATTGCTAGCCACCACGGTGATGTCGAAGCCGAAAGCGTCATTGCAGTGATTGTTGCTGCAGCAGATGCTTTGAGCGCTGCCCGTCCGGGTGCTCGTAGTGAGTCTCTTGAAAGCTACATCAAACGTCTTCATGATTTGGAAGAAATTGCGAACGGCTTTGAAGGAGTACAGAATAGCTTTGCCCTTCAAGCAGGACGTGAAATCCGTATCATGGTCAATCCAGGACAAATCAAAGACGACAAAGTCACAATCTTGGCTCACAAAGTTCGTGAGAAAATTGAAAACAATCTCGATTACCCTGGAAATATCAAGGTAACCGTGATTCGCGAGCTTCGTGCAGTAGATTATGCTAAATAAATAAGAAAGAGCAGTTGAAAAATTACTGCTTTTTTGTTACACTAGATAGAAAGACTGTAAAGGATAATCTGGCTTTTTGCCATTATTCTAGAAATGTTATTTCACAGACTGACTAAAAGGAGACACAATGGCAGACCGAGGCTTACTAATCGTTTTTTCTGGTCCTTCAGGGGTTGGAAAAGGAACGGTTAGAAGAGAGATTTTTGAGAGTTCTGAAAACCAATTTCAATACTCTGTATCGATGACGACACGCGCACAACGTCCTGGAGAAGTGGACGGAGTTGATTATTTCTTCCGTACTCGTGAAGAGTTTGAAGAGCTGATTCGTCAAGGACAGATGTTGGAATATGCAGAATATGTCGGCAACTACTATGGAACTCCTCTGACCTATGTCAATGAAACCTTGGATAAGGGAATCGATGTTTTCCTTGAAATTGAAGTTCAAGGTGCTCTTCAGGTCAAGAAAAAGGTTCCAGATGCTGTCTTTATCTTCCTGACACCACCAGATTTGGATGAATTGCAAGATCGTTTGGTAGGTCGTGGAACAGACAGTGCAGAAGTGATTGCCCAACGAATCGAAAAAGCCAAGGAAGAAATTGCCCTTATGCGTGAGTATGATTATGCGATTGTCAACGATCAGGTGCCCCTAGCTGCTGAGCGTGTCAAACGTGTTATCGAAGCAGAGCACTTCCGTGTGGATCGTGTCATTGGTCACTATCAGGAGATGTTGCCAAAATCTCCAACTACCCGATAAAATTTAGAAAATAGGTACAAGTAAATGATGTTAAAACCCTCTATTGATACCTTGCTTGACAAGGTTCCATCAAAATATTCACTCGTAATCTTGGAAGCAAAACGTGCCCACGAATTGGAAGCAGGTGCGCCAGCAACTCAAGGTTTCAAGTCTGAAAAATCAACTCTTCGCGCTTTAGAAGAAATCGAATCAGGAAACGTTACAATTCACCCAGATCCAGAAGGAAAACGTGAAGCAGTTCGTCGCCGTATCGAAGAAGAAAAACGCCGCAAAGAAGAAGAAGAAAAGAAAATCAAAGAGCAAATCGCTAAAGAAAAAGAAGATGGTGAAAAAATTTAAGGTTGGGGGGACTCAATCTTATTTTTTCTATTGCAAGAATGTACTGATACTCAATGAAAATCAAAAAGCAAACTAGGAAGCTAGCCGCAAGCTGTACTTGAGTACGGTAAGGCGACGCTGACGTGGTTTGAATTTGATTTTCGAAGAGTATGACAAGGAGGAGGTGAGAAGATGACCATAGCCAAGATTATTGTAGATGTGCCCTTGATGCAGACGGACCAGCCCTATAGTTACAGGATTCCGGAGGAATTTCTGGGAATGCTGGAAGTTGGGATGCGAGTTCATGTGCCTTTTGGTAAGGGAAATCGCCTGATTCAAGGGATTGTTCTTGGTTTGGAGTCCCAATTGGATGAAGAAGAGATGGAGCAAGATTTAAAAGATATTGCCGAGGTACTGGATTTTTCCCCTGTTCTCACGCAAGAACAACTCTGGCTGGCTGAGGAGTTACGCAAGTCAGTCTTCTCCTACAAAATCTCTATCCTCAAGGCCATGCTTCCAGGATTTCTGAACTCCAGCTATGACAAGATTCTCTATCCTCTGGCAGGTCTGAGTCAGGAAGACCGAGAGCGCTTGTTTGGTTCAGAGGATTCGCTAGCCTTTTCTTCTCTAGACCTTGCCAAACAAGCCGAAATGATGCGTTTGACTAGGAAAGGTCTGCTTGGTCTGGAATATCAGGCAATTGATCAAAAGAAGGTCAAGTCCCAGTCTTGGTATGAGGTGAATCTTGCTCAATTAAAAAGTGTAGAGATTTCTACACGCGCCAAGAAAAAGTTAGAACTGAGAGACTATTTGCTTTCTCATCCTGAGAGTGCTTCCTTGGCTAGTTTGTTAAAGTCCTATTCACGGGAGCAAGTCAACTTCTTTGTAGAACAAGGTGCTGTTACTATAGTTCAAAAGGAAGTCCAACGCTCGGCTGCTTATTTTGAAGGTATTGAGGCAAGTCAGCCTTTGGAATTGAATCCAGAGCAAAGACAGGCGCGTGATGCGGTTGTCAGTGCGATTGGCAGTCATCAGGCTCCCTTCCTCCTTCAAGGGATTACAGGAAGTGGGAAGACCGAGGTTTACTTGCAAATTATACAAGGGGCTTTGGACAAGGGCAAGACAGCTATTTTGCTGGTGCCTGAGATTTCCTTGACTCCACAGATGACGGAGCGTTTTATTGCTCGTTTTGGTGAGAAAGTGGCCATTCTTCATTCAGGCCTTTCTAATGGTGAAAAGTACGATGAATGGCGCAAGGTGGAGCGTGGCGATGCCCAAGTTGTTGTTGGTGCCAGATCTGCCATCTTTGCTCCGCTGAAAAATCTGGGTGTCATGATTATCGATGAAGAGCATGAAGCGACTTATAAGCAGGACAGCAATCCCCGTTACCATGCCAGAGAGGTAGCTATTTTACGGGCTCAGTATAATCAAGCGGCTTTAGTCCTTGGTTCAGCAACGCCGAGCTTAGAGAGCCGTGCGAGGGCTGGAAAAGGCGTTTATCAACATTTACGTCTGACCCAACGGGCCAATCCTTTGGCTACAATCCCTGAGGTTCAAGTGATTGATTTTCGGGACTATATCGGACAAAATGAGACGTCAAACTTTACGCCCCCTTTGTTAGAAGCTATTCAGGACCGTCTGGCTAAAAAAGAGCAGGTAGTTCTTATGCTCAATCGTCGTGGCTATTCTAGCTTTGTTATGTGTCGAGAGTGTGGGACCGTGGATACTTGTCCTAACTGTGACATTTCTTTGACCTTGCACATGGATACCAAGACCATGAACTGCCATTATTGTGGTTTTTCGAAGGACATTCCTCAGGTCTGTCCTAACTGTAAGAGCCGAAGTATTCGTTACTATGGGACAGGGACACAGAAGGCTTATGATGAGCTGGCAGAACTCTTTCCCCAGGCCCACATTTTGCGGATGGATGTGGACACGACTCGTAAGAAGGGTAGTCATCAAGCTCTGCTTGATCAGTTTGGTCGAGGGGAAGCAGATATTTTACTAGGTACTCAGATGATTGCCAAGGGATTGGATTTTCCCAATGTGACCCTGGTCGGAGTTCTCAATGCGGATACGGCCTTAAATCTGCCTGATTTCCGTTCTTCTGAGAGAACCTTCCAACTTTTGACTCAGGTGGCAGGTCGGGCAGGACGTGCTGAAAAAGCTGGGCAGGTCTTGATTCAGTCTTACAATCCTCAGCACTACGCTATTCGATTTGCCAAGGATCAGGATTACGAAGGTTTTTATGCCTATGAAATGGGAATCAGACGACAACTTGGTTATCCACCTTACTATTTCACTATTGGCATTACCCTTTCTCACAAGAAGGAAGAAGAGGTAATCAAACGCGCCTATGAAATTATGAACATTTTGCGGTCAGGCTTGTCAGAGACCAGTAACATTCTTGGTCCAACGCCCAAACCCATTGCTCGTACCCACAACCTCTATCATTATCAGATTTTGATTAAATACCGTTTAGAAGATGAGCTGGGGCCGACCATCAATCAGGTCTTGGCCTTGACTCAAGAACGGGAAAATAGTGAGCTCCGTCTCAGCATTGACCATGAGCCACAGCAATTTTTATAAGAAGGAGAAGATATGACAAAATTAATCTTTATGGGGACCCCCGACTTTTCAGCAACAGTCTTAAAAGGGCTTTTGACAGATGACCGTTACGAAATTCTAGCCGTTGTGACCCAGCCAGACCGTGCTGTCGGACGTAAAAAAGTGATCCAGGAGACCCCAGTTAAACAAGCTGCCAAAGAGGCAGGACTTCCTATCTACCAACCTGAAAAACTATCTGGAAGTCCAGAGATGGAAGCTATTATGAATTTAGGAGCGGATGGAATTGTGACTGCTGCTTTTGGGCAGTTTCTCCCAAGTAAACTCCTTGATAGCATGGACTTTGCGGTCAATGTTCACGCCTCTCTTCTTCCTAAACACCGTGGTGGAGCGCCAATCCATTATGCCTTGATTCAAGGGGATAAGGAAGCTGGTGTGACCATTATGGAAATGGTTAAGGAAATGGATGCAGGAGATATGATTTCTCGTCGTAGTATTCCGATCACAGATGAGGACAATGTTGGCACCTTGTTTGAAAAATTAGCTCTTGTTGGTCGTGATTTGCTTTTGGACACTTTGCCAGCTTATATTGCTGGTGATATCAAACCTGAACCGCAGGATCCAAGTCAGGTTACCTTCTCGCCAAATATCAAACCCGAGGAAGAAAAGTTGGATTGGAATAAAAGCAATCGTCAACTCTTTAACCAAATCCGTGGCATGAACCCCTGGCCTGTTGCCCATACTTTCCTTAAGGGTGACCGCTTTAAGATTTATGAAGCCCTACCAGTAGAAGGTCAGGGCAATCCAGGTGAGATTCTCTCTATTGGCAAGAAAGAATTGATTGTCGCAACGGCAGAAGGGGCTCTATCCCTTAAACAAGTGCAACCAGCTGGTAAACCTAAGATGGACATTGCTTCCTTCCTAAACGGAGTTGGACGGACATTGACTGTAGGAGAACGATTTGGTGACTAAAGTAGAAACGGCTAGAAGTTTAGCTCTAGTGGTATTAGAGGATGTTTTTATCAATCAAGCATACTCAAATATCGCCTTAAATAAGCATCTTAAAGGGAGTCAACTTTCGGCAGCAGACAAGGGCTTAGTGACCGAGCTGGTCTATGGAACGGTAGCCCGTAAACTGACTCTGGAATGGTACCTGTCCCACTTTATCGAAGACAGAGACCAGTTAGACAGCTGGATCTATGTCCTGCTTCTCATGAGTGCCTACCAGCTCCGCTATTTGAACAAGATTCCAGACCATGCTGTGGTCAATGAAGCAGTAGAATTGGCCAAAGTCCGTAAAAAAGGCAGTGAAAAATTGGTCAACGCCGTCCTTCGTCGTATTCTGCGTGAAGGCTGGCCAGATATTGCTAGCATCAAACGGAAAAACAAGCGTGATTCCATTGCTTATTCTCTCCCAGTTTGGCTAGTTTCCAAGCTCAAGGAAGAATACGGAGAAGAGCGATCTCAAGCTATCTTTGAAAGCCTTTTGGTGCGCAACAAGGCTAGTATTCGTGTAACGGACCTAGGACGAAAAGAAGAAATCCAAGTCTTGTTGGAGGCCAGTGATTCACCTTTGTCTGTTTTTGGTCTCGTCAAGGAGCAGGGGCATTTTGCAGGCCATGACCTATTTTCAGAGGGGGCTATTACTATCCAAGACGAGTCTAGTCAGCTGGTTGCTCCCACTCTTGATTTACAAGGTGGTGAGCAGGTTCTAGATGCCTGTGCGGCTCCAGGTGGGAAAACAGCCCATATAGCCTCTTATCTAACGACAGGTCAGGTTACTGCTCTGGACTTGTACGACCATAAGTTGGACTTAATACAAGAAAATGCCCAACGTTTGGGAGTTGCAGATCGGGTTCAAATGCAAAAATTAGATGCCAGAAAGGTGCATGAGTTTTTTGGTCAGGATTCATTTGATAAGATTTTGGTAGATGCTCCCTGTTCAGGAATCGGTCTTCTGCGCCGAAAACCAGACATCAAATACAATAAAGAAACGGCAGATTTCGCGTCCTTGCAGGAAATTCAGCTAGAAATATTAGGTAGTGTTTGTCAAACACTACGCAAAGGTGGTATAATAACTTATAGTACCTGTACTATTGTCTCAGAGGAGAACTTTCAAGTCGTACAGGCATTTTTAGAAAGTCATCCTGAATTTGAGCAGGTTACACTAGAACATGAATGTAAGGATATCATGAAAGACGGCTGTATCCTCATTACACCTGAATTGTATGGAAGTGATGGATTTTTTATCAGTCAATTTCGTAAGATATCGGATTAGGAAGGAACTAACACATGGAAATTTCATTATTAACAGATGTTGGTCAGAAACGAACAAATAACCAAGACTATGTCAACCACTATGTCAATAGAGCTGGACGTACTATGATTATCCTAGCTGATGGTATGGGAGGTCATCGCGCAGGGAATATTGCTAGTGAAATGGCGGTAACAGACCTAGGTGTAGCTTGGGTAGATACTCAAATCGATACAGTTAATGAAGTACGTGAATGGTTTGCTAACAACCTTGAGATTGAAAATCAAAGGATTAACCAATTGGGACAAAATGAAGCCTATAAAGGAATGGGGACAACCCTTGAGGCTGTAGCCATTATTGATAATCAGGCTATTTATGCTCACATCGGAGATTCTCGTATCGGTTTGATTCGTGGAGAAGAATACCACCAGTTAACGAGCGACCATTCTTTAGTCAATGAATTGCTTAAGGCTGGTCAATTGACACCTGAAGAAGCTGCTAGCCATCCACAGAAAAATATTATTACCCAGTCAATCGGTCAAAAAGATGAAATTCAGCCTGATTTTGGAATGATCACCCTTGAGCCTGGGGACTATCTCTTACTCAATAGTGATGGTTTGACAAATATGATTTCAGGCAGTGAGATTTCTGATATTGTAACCAGCGACATTTCTTTGGCAGATAAGGCAGCAACCTTGATCCGTTTTGCCAACAATGCAGGTGGTTTAGACAACATCACAGTTGCCCTTATTGCTGTTACTGAGGAGGAAACAGAATGATCCAAATCGGCAAGATTTTTGCCGGGCGGTATCGGATTCTCAAACAGATTGGTCGAGGAGGCATGGCAGATGTTTACTTGGCTAAAGATTTGATTCTAGACGGGGAAGAAGTGGCAGTAAAGGTCCTGAGGACCAACTACCAGACAGACCCGATTGCTGTGGCGCGTTTCCAGCGGGAAGCAAGAGCCATGGCGGATCTGGACCATCCTCATATCGTTCGGATTACAGATATCGGTGAAGAAGAGGGACAACAGTATCTCGCAATGGAATATGTTGCTGGATTAGACCTCAAACGCTATATCAAGGAACATCACCCTCTTTCAAATGAAGAAGCGGTTCGAATCATGGGACAAATCCTCTTGGCTATGCGCTTAGCCCATACTCGAGGAATTGTTCACAGGGATTTGAAACCGCAAAATATCCTTTTGACCCCAGATGGGACTGCCAAAGTTACAGACTTTGGGATTGCAGTAGCCTTTGCAGAGACAAGTTTGACTCAGACCAACTCAATGCTAGGTTCCGTTCATTATTTATCGCCAGAGCAGGCGCGTGGTTCTAAAGCAACTGTGCAGAGTGATATCTATGCCATGGGGATTATTTTCTATGAGATGCTGACAGGTCATATTCCTTACGATGGGGATAGTGCAGTGACCATCGCCCTCCAGCATTTCCAGAAACCTCTGCCGTCGGTTATAGCTGAAAATCCATCTGTGCCTCAGGCTTTAGAAAATGTTGTTATCAAGGCAACTGCTAAGAAATTGACAGATCGCTACAAATCAGTCGCTGAAATGTATGTGGATTTGTCGAGTAGTTTGTCTTATAATCGTCGTAATGAACCAAAGCTAGTCTTTGAAGATGCGACTAAGGCAGATACTAAAACTCTTCCTAAAGTTCCACAAAGTACCTTGACTTCTATTCCTAAAGCTCCGGTACAAGAGGGAAGACCTCAACCTAAGCCCCAGCCTCATCAGACAGAAAAACCAGTACCTAGTCCAAAGCCAACCAAACGCCGTCGTATGAAAGCACGTTATCCAATTTTATTTGCGACCTTCTTGTTGGTTGTGGCATCTTTGGTATGGATTTTATATAGAACGCCCGCTACCATTGCCGTTCCAAAGGTGGCAGGTCAGACGGTTGCGGAAGCTAAAGAAGCGCTTAAGAAAGCCAATTTTGAGGTTGGTGAAGAAAAAACAGAGGCTAGTGATAAGGTTGAAGAAGGTCGTGTTATTCGTACCGATCCTGACGCTGGTACGACACGCAAAGAAGGAACAAAAATTAATTTGATTGTGTCTTCTGGTCAGCAATCCTTCCAACTTGGAAATTATCTTGGAAGAAAGTCCAGTGATGTAGTGGCAGAATTGAAGGGCAAGAAGGTTCCAGAAAATCTGATTAAGATTGAGGAAGAAGAATCCAACGAAATCGAACCCGGTACAATCATGAAACAAAGTTTACCGGAGGGAACAACCTATGATCTTAGCAAGGCAACTCAAATAGTTTTGACAGTTGCTAAAAAAGTAAATTCTATTTCAATGCCAAGCTATATTGGTTCTAGCCGAGAATTTGCAGTCAATAATCTTACAGAGATATATGACATTAAAAAAGCTAATATCGAAGTTGTAGAAGTTTCTAAAGCTCCTGAAGGAACTGCTGAGGGGACTGTTGTAGAGCAAAGTCCAAAAGCAGGCGAAAAAGTAGACTTGAGCACTACTCGTGTTAAAATTTCTATTTATAAACCCAAAACACCACCGTCAAGTTCCTCTTCAACGTCAGTTCAACGTGGTAACCAAGGTTCACCTACTACTCCAAATCAAGGGAATCAACAAGGTGGCCAGCAAGGGAATCAACAAGGAACGGTTCCTACTCCGAGTCAACCAAATAGTGAAGGAAACCACGAAAATTCTCGTGATTAAACGAATCTTTGTCATGATTTCATGGCAAAGATTTTTTTTGACTCCAGATTTGTGATAGAATAGAGGGAGTTGATAAAAGGAGGAACGCATGGAAGAATCAAGAGAATTAAATGCCGTCATCGATGTGATTATGTTAGCAGGAACCATTCTCCTTAAAAGTGGTTCAGAGATTCATCGTGTAGAAGATACCATGATTCGTATTGCGCATTCGCAGGGAATTTTGGATTGCAATGTTCTGGCTATGCCTGCCGCAATCTTTTTCTCCATTGAAAATACCAATATTTCGCGAATGAAACGTGTGACTTCCTCTTCTTATAATATTGAAAAAGTCTGCGATGTCAACCAGATTTCTCGTCAGTTGGTAGGGGGAAAGCTGGATTTAGAGACGGCCTTCAAGCAATTGACGGCCTTGCAAGCTCAACCTCTTCCCTATACTAAGTTGCAGGTAACTTTGGCTGCGACCTTTAGCGCCCCTTTCTTTTCAATTATGTTTAGTGGAAATATCTACGATGCACTTGGGGCAGGAGTGGCTACCTTATTTGGTTTTGCATTTTCCCTTTATGTGGAAAAATTTATCCGAATTCCTTTTGTGACGGCCTTTGCTGGAGCCTTTGTATTTGGGATGATTGCCCAGTTTTGGGCTCGCTACACAGGCTTTCCTTCAACGGCAGATTTGATTATAGCTGGCGCGGTCATGCCTTTTGTACCAGGAATTGCCTTGACCAATGCGGTTCGTGATATTATGACCAACCACATAAACTCTGGTATGAGTAAGATGTTTGAATCCCTGCTCATTACCCTTGCTTTAGGGGCAGGAACTTCTGTCGCCTTGGTATTGATGAATTAATATGACACTAACAACCTTTTTATTACAAGCAGTAGCAAGTCTTCTTGCTATCATCACTTTTTTAATCGTACTCAATGTGCAACGTTCTATGCTCTTACCAGGAGGAATTTTGGGCATGGCTGTCTGGCTAATTTATCTTTTGCTCAAGGAACCGACCAATGTTATTGTGGCTACTTTTATTGCAGCCATTATCGGTTCTTGTGTCAGCCAGATTTTAAGTATTCTTTATAAGACACCTGCTGTGGTCTTTATCTTGGCCATCTTGGCACCTCTGGTTCCGGGTTATCTCTCCTATCGGACAACTGCCTTTTTTGTGACGGGAGATTACAGTCATGCCATTGCTAGTGCAACCTTAGTTGTTATGTTGGCTTTGGTGATTTCCATTGGAATGGCTAGTGGAACAGTGATTCTCAGACTTTATTCTCACTTACGAAAACAGCATAATGGTTAGAATAATAAGGGACTTGATTTGGTGAATCAAGTCTTTTTTCTCTCTTTTACTGCTATTTGTGATAAAATAGTATAGAACGATTTTTTACAATGAATGATAAAACAGAGGTAAATATGACAATCGGTATTGATAAGATTGGTTTTGCGACCAGTCAATATGTCTTGAAATTACAAGACTTAGCAGAAGCGAGGGGAATTGACCCTGAAAAATTAAGTAAAGGACTCTTACTCAAGGAATTGAGTATTGCGCCTCTAACTGAGGATATCGTGACCTTGGCAGCCAGTGCAAGTGATTCTATTTTAACTGAGCAAGAAAGAGCAGAAATTGATATGGTCATTGTGGCTACTGAGTCAGGAATTGACCAGAGTAAAGCTGCGGCCGTCTTTGTACATGGTTTGCTGGGCATCCAGCCCTTTGCTCGTAGTTTTGAGATTAAAGAAGCCTGCTATGGAGCGACAGCGGCCCTTCATTATGCCAAATTGCATGTGGAAAATTCTCCAGAGTCCAAAGTTTTAGTTATTGCCAGTGATATTGCCAAATATGGTATTGAAACACCTGGAGAACCCACTCAGGGTGCTGGAAGTGTGGCCATGTTGATTACACAGAATCCACGCATTATGGCCTTTAATAACGACAATGTGGCTCAGACTCGTGACATCATGGATTTCTGGCGTCCAAATTACTCAACAACTCCTTATGTAAATGGTGTCTATTCTACCCAGCAATACTTGGATAGTTTGAAAACGACTTGGCTTGAATATCAAAAACGCTACCAGCTTACTTTGGATGATTTTGCAGCTGTTTGCTTCCACTTGCCTTATCCTAAATTAGCGCTAAAAGGCTTGAAAAAAATCATGGATAAGAGCCTGCCTCAAGAGAAAAAAGACCTCTTGCAAAAGCATTTTGACCAGTCTATTCTCTACAGTCAAAAGGTGGGGAATATCTATACAGGTTCCCTCTTCCTCGGACTTTTGTCTCTCTTGGAAAATACAGATAGCTTGAAGGCTGGGGATAAAATTGCCCTTTATAGTTACGGAAGTGGGGCTGTAGCTGAGTTCTTCAGTGGTGCATTGGTTGAAGGATATGAAGCTTATCTGGATAAAGACCGTTTGAACAAGCTCAACCAACGAACTGCCCTGTCTGTTGCAGACTATGAAAAAGTCTTCTTTGAGGAAGTAGACTTAGATGAAACAAATTCTACCCAGTTTTCTGGCTATGAAAATCAAGATTTTGCCTTGGTTGAAATTGTTGACCACCAACGCCGTTATAGCAAGGTTGAAAAATAATGAAGATAAGTTGGAATGGATTTTCTAAAAAATCATACCAAGAGCGCCTCGAGTTGTTACAAGCTCAGGCGCTCCTTAGTCCTGAGAAGCAAGTGAGTTTGGAGCAGGATGAACAGATAAGTGTGACTGTGGCAGACCAGCTGAGTGAGAATGTGGTGGGAACTTTTTCTCTGCCTTATTCGCTGGTTCCAGAGGTCCTTGTCAATGGTCAGGAATACACAGTTCCCTATGTGACAGAAGAACCGTCCGTGGTTGCTGCGGCCAGCTATGCAAGTAAAATCATCAAGCGAGCAGGTGGCTTTACTGCTCAGGTTCATCAGCGCCAGATGATTGGGCAGGTAGCTCTTTATCAAGTTGCTGAACCTGAACAAGCTCAAGAGAAGATTACAAACAAAAAGACTGAGCTCTTGGAACTTGCCAATCAGGCCTATCCTTCTATCGTCAAACGTGGAGGTGGGGCGCGTGATTTGCATGTAGAGCAGATAAAAGGCGAAACTGACTTTCTCGTTGTTTATCTCCATGTCGATACCCAGGAAGCCATGGGTGCTAATATGCTCAACACCATGCTGGAAGCCTTGAAACCAGTCTTAGAAGAACTCTGTCAGGGACAGAGTCTCATGGGGATTCTGTCAAACTACGCGACCGATTCTCTGGTGACAGCAAGCTGTCGGATCGCCTTTCGTTATTTGAGTCGCCAGAAGGATGAAGCGCGTGAACTAGCAGAAAAAATGGTTTTAGCCAGCCAGTTTGCTCAAGCAGATCCTTATCGAGCAGCTACTCACAATAAGGGAATTTTTAATGGAATCGATGCTCTCTTGATTGCGACAGGAAATGATTGGCGTGCCATCGAAGCAGGAGCGCATGCCTATGCCAGTCATGATGGTGCTTATCGAGGTCTCAGTCATTGGATGATGGATTTGGAAACAGAAGAGTTAATAGGAGAGCTGACTATGCCGATGCCAGTTGCTACCAAGGGTGGATCAATTGGTCTTAATCCTCGTGTAGTTCTCAGCCATGAGTTGCTAGGTCATCCATCAGCTAAGGAATTGGCTCAAATTATCGTGTCAATTGGTCTTGCACAAAACTTTGCAGCTCTTAAAGCTCTTGTCAGCACAGGAATTCAGCATGGACACATGAAACTTCAAGCGAAGTCACTAGCCCTCCTTGCAGGAGCCACAGAGGCTGAAGTGCCTAAGTTGGTAGAATGCTTGATTGCTGAAAAAACTTTTAATTTAGAAAAAGCCCAAACACTTTTGAGAAAATTTAGATTATAAGAAAAAACTCAGACTGATTCAGTCCGAGTTTTTTGTTTAAATACTTTTACCTGGTAAGAGACTAACTGGCAAGAAATAACCAGTGGTAGCAACCTCTTTACCTTCAATTTTTTGTAAGAGCAAATCAACTGTTAGGCGAGCAATCTCTTCCAAGGGTTGTTTAATGGTAGTGAGGTGAGGGTAGAAATTCTCAATGAAATAAGTCCCGTCATAGCCGATCACTTTGAGTTGTTCAGGCACAGAGATTCCAAGCTCCTGGGCAATCTTAATAACCAAAATAGCAGTCAAATCATCAGAGGCGAAAATCGCATCTGGTTTTTGTTTGGTCAGGATATTTTTTATTTCCATTTCCTTACGAAGGGGTGAAAAATCACTGGAAACATTGATAATAGGAGCCTTTGGCAAGATTGAAGCAAAACCAGCATGACGAAGTCCAGTTGGGGAATTAGAGTTGTCATTTCCTGTAATCATGATAATAGATTTGGCTCCAGTTTTAGCCAAGGTCTGAGCGGCTAGGACACCACCAGCATAGTTGTCAGAAGAAACGACAGGGATATCTGGAGACAGGTTACGGTCAAAAGAGATGATTGGAGCCGTTACGCGATTGTAGTCTTCAATTCCCAAGTTATGACTACCAGAGATGATTCCATCCACTTGGTTGGCTTCTAGCATTTCAAGATACTCACGTTCTTTTTCCGAATCGTGCTCACTATTGCAGATGATGGTCTTGTAGCCTTTTTTGAAGAGTTCGTGTTCCAATTTGTCAATCAATTCAGCATAGAAAACATGGCTAATTTTTGGGAAAATCAAACCGATTAACTTGGCTGATTTCCCTTGGAGGCTACGAGCAAGGTTGTTAGGTTTATAGCCCAACTCTCGCATGGCCTCATTGACCTTTTGGATGGTTTTTTCAGATAGATAGCCTTTTTTATTGATGACACGTGAAACAGTAGTAGGGCTGACACCAGCCAATTTTGCGACATCAGTCAGTTTTGCGACCATATTCTAATTCGTAGTAAGTTCCAGTTGGGTTTCCAGATTTAATGAGAATTCCATTTTGGTTCTCATGTGGGAAGACACGACCAGAAAATACTTTTTCTCCTTTATTGATGAAAATTTCAAAGACTGAGTTGTCGATGAAGATATTGACAGTAGTTGCTTGATTAGTAACTGAGCAAGAGCGAGTAGTTCCAAATTCTTGAGCATATTGCTCACCTGCTTGACTACGATCAACGGTTACTTGGCCATTGACAAGGTCGAAATTGATAGATAGCCCCTTTCCGTCTTTATCAGCAAGAAGGATGATTTCACTTTGGCTATTAGCCTCTAAGTTCAGCTCAAGTTCGTAGCTATTCTTAGTTTCAGAACGATTTGAAAATTCCTCTTTTGAAGCTCGAAGGTACTTGATGGCTTCTACAGGGTACTGATAGAGTTTGCCATCTTTAATGGTAAGTTCTTTTACCAATGAAAAAGTTCCTTGATGGTCAAAACGGTCAGATGGATAAGACACATCTGGCAAACCAAGCCAACTAACAGCGAGAGCACGTCCATCCGGAGCGTTAAAAGCTTGAGTAGCATAGGCTTCGAAACCATAGTCTAGATTGTGTAGTTCAGACACATCTACCAAACGAGCATTTTCAGGGTCGAAGGAAGCACCAATTTTATACATATTTGGATAAATATTGTCATATTCAAGAACTTTTTTATCCAAACCTTGTGGGCAGTAGAGAAGGACAGGTTGTTCTCCGACAAAGACAAGATTTGGGCACTCCATCATATAGGCAGTGCGGTCATTGTTGAAGTCCAAATCACCAACTTCTTGCCAGTTTGTATAATCATTATCGACTGCTTTGTAGAGACGGACGAATCCTTTTTTCTCCAAGTCTTGTCCACCAACGATTGCGTAGTATTGTCCTTTAAAGTTAAAAATCTGTGGATCGCGGAAGTGGTCGGTAGCATCAGCTGGTTGATCAATCAAGACCTTATCAATCTTTTCAATCTTGCCGTCCTTATCCATTAAGGCACCAATCTGATAAGGGTGACGCACCCAATTTTCATCACGGACATTTCCTGTATAGAATAGGAACAATTGATCACCAAACTGCATAGCAGATCCAGAGTAAGCGCCGTGGCTATCAAGTGGAGTATCAGGTAAGATTTTTACACCTGTTTCAGTAAAGTGAACCAAGTCGTCGCTTTCAAGCTGAACCCAAGACTTCAATCCATGAGCTGCACCAAAGGGGAAGTTTTGGTAAAAGACAACCCACTTGCCATCAAAGTAAGAAAAACCGTTCGGGTCGTTAAGGAGTCCTTCCTTTGGTTCAATGTGATAGCTGACATGCCATGGGGATTGTGCCATCTTTTCTTGGATTTCTTTTCTTTCTTCTTGTGTCCAATCTTCATAACGTCTGTAACGACGTTCGGTAGTCCATTCCATTTATATTCCCTCCATAAATTCTACTATCTTTATAGTAAACGTTTCCTTTTAAAAAAGCAAGTCTTTTATCATAAAATTAAGAAAAAAATATCAAACGATTGACAGAAACGGATTGAAGGATTTTATGAAAATAAATGAAAAAATGAAAGAATTTGCAAAAAAATCTTTAAAAACCTCACAATAATAGGTGAAATATTGCTTGTTTTATTTCAAAGACATCAAAAACAATCAAAAAATTCAAAATGCTAAAACTTTTTCTGCAAAACGCTTGACATATTTTAAAAACATGATAGAATTATATGCGTAGGGCGGATAAAATCGCTTTCAAACATTTTACAAATTTTTTATAAGGAGATTTTTGCAAATGACCAATACAGAAATTGCAAAAAAAGTCATCGAAGCCTTGGGCGGACGCGAGAACGTTAACAGTGTAGCCCACTGTGCGACTCGTCTTCGCGTTATGGTTAAAGATGAAGCAAAGATCAATAAAGATGCTATCGAGAGCTTGGAAAAAGTTCAAGGTGCTTTCTTTAACTCAGGTCAATACCAAATCATCTTTGGTACGGGTACAGTAAACAAGATGTACGATGAAGTCGTAGCTCTTGGTTTGCCAACAGCATCTAAGGATGAGATGAAAGAAGAAGCAGGTAAACAAGGAAATTGGTTCCAACGTGCCATCCGTACTTTCGGTGACGTCTTTGTACCTCTTTTGCCAGCAATTGTTGCTACTGGTCTCTTTATGGGGATTCGTGGGGCTATCGTTCAGGATCAAGTCTTAGCTTTGTTTGGAACTACTGCAGAAGCTTTTAAAGCAACAAACTTCTATACTTATTCAGTTGTTTTGACAGATACAGCTTTTGCCTTCTTCCCAGCCTTAATCTGTTGGTCAGCCTTTCGAGTCTTCGGTGGAAATCCATTGCTTGGTTTGGTTCTAGGATTGATGATGGTAAACTCATCCTTACCAAATGCCTGGGCTGTGGCCTCTGGTGATGCTCAACCAATCCTCTTCTTTGGTTTTATCAAAGTTGTCGGCTATCAAAACTCAGTTTTACCAGCCTTCTTCGTTGGTTTGACTGGTGCTAAACTAGAAAAGTGGCTCCGTAAGCGTATTCCAGATGTATTAGATTTACTCCTTGTACCATTCTTGACTTTCTTAGTAATGTCTATTTTGGCCTTGTTTGTCATTGGACCTGTATTCCACGAAGTTGAAAGCTATGTCAAAGTCGCTACTGTTTGGTTGCTCAGTCTTCCAGTGGGTCTAGGTGGATTAATCCTTGGTGGTGTTCATCAGGTCATCGTTGTTACAGGTGTTCACCATATCTTCAATCTCTTGGAGGCTAACCTTGTTACTTCTACAGGTTCAGATCCTCTTAATGCTATTATTACAGCAGCTATGACTGCTCAACTTGGAGCAACTCTTGCTGTTGGTGTAAAAACAAAGAATCCCAAAATTAAAGCACTTGCTTTCCCAGCAGCTCTTTCTGCAGGATTAGGTATTACTGAGCCAGCAATTTTTGGTATTAACCTTCGTTACGGTAAACCGTTTATCATGGGTCTTATTGCAGGTGCTGCAGGTGGTTGGTTAGCAAATATTCTTGGTTTAGCAGGAACTAGCTTTGGTATCACAATCATTCCTGGTACTCTTCTATACATTAATGGTCAACTCCTCAAGTATGTCTTTATGGTCTTAGTTACAACTGCCCTTGGTTTCGGTTTGACATATGCTTTTGGTTACAAAGAAGAAACAGAAGTTGTTGAAGAAACAGTTTCTGAAGAAACTACAGTGGTAAATGAAGAAGTACCAGCAACTCTTCAAGACGAAACAATCCAAACTCCAATCATTGGTGATGTTGTTGCTCTTTCAAATGTGAATGACCCAGTCTTCTCAAGTGGAGCTATGGGCCAAGGTATCGCTGTGAAACCAAGTCAAGGTGTGGTATATGCACCAGCTGATGCGGAAGTTTCAATCGCCTTTCCAACAGGACACGCTTTTGGTTTGAAAACAACTGATGGTGCTGAAGTCTTGATCCACGTTGGTATTGACACTGTATCTATGAATGGTGAAGGTTTTGAAGCAAAAGTTGCTCAAGGTGATAAGGTTAAAGCTGGCGATGTTCTTGGAACCTTTGACTCAAACAAAATTGCTGCAGCTGGTCTTGATGATACAACAATGGTTATCGTTACAAACACAGCTGACTATGCTTCAGTAGCTCCAGTCGCAACAGGTTCAGTTGCGAAGGGGGATGCTGTGATCGAAGTGAAAATCTAATCAATCCTCTCTAATGTGAAAACGAACAAATGACATGTTTGTTCGTTTTTGCTTGAATGGTAAGATTTACAGAGGAAAATCTAAAAAATAGAGAAATTTAGACTTTCGAAATATGCTATAATAAAGAAAATAAAAACAAGAGGTTTATCATGACAAAATTATATGGAAGCTTGGAAGCGGGCGGTACAAAGTTTGTCTGTGCTGTCGGTGATGAAAACTTTAACGTTGTAGAAAAAACACAATTTCCAACAACAACTCCAATCGAAACAATCGATAAAACCATTGAGTTCTTCTCGAAATTCGATAACCTTGCTGGTCTTGCAGTTGGTTCATTTGGTCCAATTGATATTGATAAAAACTCAAAAACTTATGGCTTTATCACGACGACTCCAAAACCAAACTGGGCAAATGTGGACTTGCTTGGTGCCCTTCGTCGCGCCCTAAACGTGCCAATGTACTTCACTACAGACGTAAACAGCTCTGCTTATGGTGAAGTGGTTGCCCGTAATAATGCTGGTGGCCGTATCGAAAACTTGGTTTACTACACAATCGGTACTGGTATCGGTGCAGGTGTCATCCAACGTGGTGAGTTTATCGGTGGTGTGGGTCACCCTGAAATGGGTCATTATTATGTTGCTAGACACCCAATGGATATTGAAAAAGAGTTTAAGGGTGTTTGTCCTTTCCATAAGGGATGTTTGGAAGGCTATGCAGCTGGTCCAAGTTTGGAAGCTCGTACAGGTGTTCGTGGGGAAAATATTGAACTCAACAACCCCGTTTGGGATGTTCAAGCCTACTATATCGCTCAAGCTGCTGTTAATGCGACAGTAACTTTCCGCCCAGACGTGATTGTCTTTGGTGGAGGGGTCATGGCTCAACAACATATGCTGGACCGTGTCCGTGAGAAATTTACATCTCTTCTTAATGGCTACCTACCAGTACCTGATGTGCGTGATTACATCGTGACGCCAGCAGTCGCAGGAAATGGTTCTGCTACTCTTGGAAACTTTGTCCTTGCAAAAGAAGTTTCAAAATAAAGCACAAAATCCGCTTGGGAAACCAAACGGATTTTTTATGTGTCAAAGCATTTGCCAGAAGAAGTCGATAATATAGGTCAGACCGTAGGTATAAACCACGAGGGTAAAGGGCTTGGTCAGAATGATGATGGTCATATAGCGCTTGAAGCTCATCTTGGTCAAGGCGGCCAGCATACAGAGAAAGTCAGCTGGACTAATGGGCCAAATCATCATAAAAATAAAGAAACGGTCAAAACGATTACCCTTATCCAACCAACCGATATACTTGTCATAGGTGCGTTTGCTGACGACAGACTGGACAAAGGCAGCTCCGTAGAGGCGCACCAGATAAAAGATAATAGCACAGCCAATCACGATACCGATATAGTTGTAGATAGTCCCGATGATGTGACCGTAGATAAAAACACCAGCCACCGAGGTCAAGGCTCCTGGAATGATAGGGACGACAGTCTGTAAAATCTGTAAAAAGATAAAGAGAGGTGGTCCCCAGATACCTGCCTGCTGGATAAAGGCAGAGAGGGTTTCCTTAGACTGTAAAATCCCAGCCTGATAAGCCCAAATACAGAAAATCAAACTCCCAACCCCACCGACAATCGATGAGATATTGATAACTTGCTGCAGAAGGGGAGAAACAGCTTTCATTTGTTTATCCTGTGACATGTAAACTCCTCATAGATAGTATAACTCTACTATACCATATTTTGGAGGAGAAAGGGGGAATGAGTGTTTTTGATGAGGAATAGATAGTGAATAGGCCTTCGAGACTTAGAACAGGTCTCTTCCCTAAAATTTACATGTATTCTAAGTCTCGAATTATCATAATTACATGAATTTAAAAGTATTCTAAGCTTCGAATGGCTTATCTGAGAAAGTTTTGAGGTCTTCTAGCTTTTGAATAGTCGTCTTTCCTAAAGTTTAAATGCATTCTAAAGCTCGAAAAGGTAAAATCTAAAAATAGTAAGAGTCTCTATCTGATGGACGGTGTGTATTTTCAGTCAGATAGGGATTTTTTAATTTGGAAATGTCTGATTTGTCCCTGAAAAGTACATTTTAGATGGAAATAATGACAGTTGAGAGGATGTGGGATAAATCTTTTAAAGTAACTGTTAGAATTAATTTAAAAGATTACATAATGGAACATAGAAAGGATATCATCATGACAAAATCATACGCTATTCGCCCGCTTAGTTACAGCAACTTTACTAACCGTGAGTTTGAAAGCCTGATGATGGATACTCATCAAAGTTTGGCGACTTTTTCTAAAGCAAACAAGGATGAGGGCATGTATACCAAACATTTGGAACCCTTCAAGATCAAGCTAGATGATTTTCAAGCTCAACTTGCGGCAGTAGAAACGAAAGAGTCTAGTAATCTGACAGAAGTCGATCGCAATCGAGATAGTGCCTTGGTCGGTCTCTTTACCCTTCATAGAGGATTTGCTAAGATTAAGGATACCAAGCTCAAAGAAGCTCATGAAACTCTGAAACCAGTCTTTGCCAAGTACAAGGACATCACCAAGCACAGCAACGATGTGGAAACGGCAGAAATCAAGAGCCTGCTCAAAACGCTTAGTGAAACACCTTATCACGAGGCAGTTACCAGCCTAGGACTGACCCCTATGCTGACAGCGGTGGTAAATGCTCAAGAGGAATATGACCAAGTGGAAAGTAAGGCGCGTGCTTCTAAGTCTGCCAAGGAAGTTGGCAAGACTAGACAGCTCCGTACCGAACTTTCAACCAGCTACGACCTCTTTATGCGCTATACCGCAGCCAGTGCAGAAGCCTACCCTGAAAAGGAACACCTGACTCAACTCCTCAAGGAACTCAATAGCATCCGAGATAGCAAGCGTCGTCTCATCACTAGCAACAAGAAAGATAAAAAGACCAAACCAGCAGAACCAGCTCAAGCAGCAGGATAAAGACAACCCCTTAGAAGCGGATTTCTAAGGGGGATTTTTGTGGTTTCGTGGTATAATTTTGGTAATGATCTATAATGTAGAGGAGAAAAAATCATGGCAGATACAATTTTAATTCTAGGTAATGGTTTTGATATTGCTATGGGGCGAAAGACGAAGTATACAGATTTTATTGAGTTTGAAAAACAATTATTTTCTAATCCAGATGAGAAGTTGCTGGAGTTTCTAAAAGTCACAAATCTTTGTATTGAGAAATATAGAGATAATTTGTATTTGAAATTTATCAATGAGAATAAAGGTACTCTTGGAGATAGTTGGTCTAATCTTGAAACCATGATTTCTCAACTTGCAGATGCAATAATGTATTTCAAAGAAAATAATGATTTATTATTCAAAGTTGCTACTACAGGACGAATTTGGTTATTGGAAGAGGAATTATTACAAGAAAAAAATTATAGGTCAAAATTATATATTGCAGATATGTTTTTTTCACTATTTCATGAAAAAGGCTGGGGTTCTTTGGAAAGAGAAGTTGCACTCGAAAAATTGAATAATGAATTTATCAATCAACTTGATTTATTAATTGAGCTATTAGAAATTTATCTGTCGTATTTAGATTATATAGATTTTGATGTTCAAAAGATTGAAGCAAGGCCAACAGCTCTAGATACAATATCAGATTTATCAAATTCTTCAGTTCTAAACTTTAATTATACTAATACATCAGGATATTTATTTGGGACTTCTGAGGAAAAAACTCATTTTATACATGGCCGAATTGATTTGAATAGAACTTTCAATCGAATCAATACGATGGTCTTTGGAATTGAGGACAAAGAAAATGATGTCAACAGTGATTTAATTCCTTATCAGAAATATTACCAAAGAGTTGTTAAAGAAACAGGAACTAAATTTGAAGACTTTTTCAAACCAGTTTATGAGTATTCAAGTGTGGGGATAGCGAAATCATTTCCTAAAAATATCATTATTTTTGGACACTCAGTAGATCCCTTGGATAAAGAAATATTCCAAAAATGCTTTAAGTTAGTAGAGATTGTATCAGAACAGAATAGAATGTTTAAATATCGATTTATTTTCACTTATTTCAATGAACTAGCAAAACGATCTATTATTAAGAATCTCGCAATCATTCTGGGGAAAGAAAAACTGATAGAGTTAACAGGAAAACAGAATGTTGTATTTGTAAAGAGTGATGATATGGAAGGTATGAAAGATGCTCTACTACCATGATAAAGTCAAAAGTAATTGAATTTATAGAAAACAATTGTCAAATATTATTTTAAAAATAGTTCATAACCTGCTCGCTCTTCTCCCTTCGAGTGGGTTTTCTTAAAATATGATAAAATAGAAGAGATAATACATTTATTTAATAAGGGAAGTAAAAATGGCAAGTAAAGAAAATGCAGAACGCAAGGAACTGCATCGTAAAATTTGGGCGATTGCGGACGATGTTCGTGGAGCTGTAGATGGTTGGGATTTTAAGCAATATATCCTAGGAATTCTGTTCTATCGCTTTATTTCCGAACACATGGCAGACTATTTTGACCGTGCTGAGCATGAAGCTGGCGACTTAGAATTCCGTTATGCCGAATTGAGTGACCAAGAAGCTGAGCAAGATTTTAAACCAGGGACAGTTGAGGATAAGGGCTTCTTTATCCTTCCTAGTCAACTATTTGGAAATGTTGTCGAGAATTCCTCGCAAAATGAAAATTTAAACGAAGACTTGGCCAACATCTTTCAAGCTATTGAGAAGTCAGCGATTGGGTTCAAATCAGAGGATGATATCAAAGGTTTGTTTGATAACTTGGATACACGAAGCAATATCCTTGGTGGAACTGTTCCAGAAAAAAATAAGCGTCTTTCTGATATTCTTAATGGTATCAATAGTATTAACTTTGGTAACTTTGAAGAAAATGACATCGATGCCTTTGGGGATGCTTATGAGTTCTTGATTTCCAACTATGCTAGTAATGCAGGAAAAAGTGGTGGTGAGTTTTTCACGCCACAGACAGTCTCTAAATTACTAGCTCGCCTAGTGATGGTCGGTAAAGACAAGATTAACAAGGTCTATGACCCAACATGTGGTTCAGGCTCTCTCCTTCTTCAAATGAAAAAACAATATGAAGACCATATTCTAGAAGACGGATTCTTTGGTCAGGAAATCAATATGACCAACTACAACTTGGCTCGTATGAATATGTTCTTACACAATATCAACTACAACAACTTTGATATTAAGCGAGGAGATACCCTTTTAAATCCTCAGCATTTAGAAGAAAAGCCATTTGATGCTATCGTTTCTAACCCTCCGTATTCTGTCAAATGGGTGGGAGATGGAGATCCAACTCTAATAAATGATGACCGCTTTGCGCCAGCTGGTAAGCTAGCTCCTAAGTCAAAAGCTGACTTTGCCTTTATCATGCATAGTCTAAATCACTTGTCCAATAAAGGTCGAGCTGCTATTGTATGTTTTCCAGGAATTTTCTATCGTGGAGGAGCTGAAAAGACCATTCGTCAGTATCTAGTAGATAATAACTTTGTTGAAGCGGTTATTTCCCTTCCAGACAATCTCTTCTTTGGAACTTCTATTGCGACCACGATTTTAGTTCTAGCGAAGAATAAACTTGAAAATAAAACACTCTTTATTGATGCGAGTAAAGAATTTAAGAAAGAAACCAATAATAATGTCTTGACGGATGACAATATTGAGCACATTATTGAATTATTTACTAATTGTCAAAGCGTAGACTATAAAGCGGCTCTCGTTGATAATGAAGTGATTGGTTCAGAGCAGGATTATAACCTTTCTGTCTCAACCTATGTCGAACAAGAAGATACACGTGAGAAGATTGATATAGATGTTCTCAATAAAGAAATCGCTGAGACTGTTGCCAAGATTGACCACTTGCGTGCAGAGATAGATAAGATTGTAGAGGAATTGAGCCATGGCAAATGATGTGATTCTCTATAGAACTGATGACGGTAAGTCTGCTATTGAACTCCACTTGGATAATGGAACAGTCTGGCTGACTCAACAAGAACTAGCTGAGCTCTTTCAAACTTCCAAGCAAAATATTAGTAAACATATCAAGGCCATCTTTGAAGATGGTGAGTTGGATGAAACAGTGGTTGTCAACTATCAGTTGACAACCACTCGTCACGGTGCAATGGCTGGGAAAACTCAGTCAAAAAAAGTCGCCTTTTATAATCTCGATATGATTTTGGCGATTGGTTATCGAGTTCGATCTCCTCGTGGCATTCAGTTCAGACTCTATGCTTCGACAGTCTTGAAAGAGTATCTGATTAAGGGCTTTGCCATGGATGATGAGCGCTTGAAAAACTTGGGTGGGGGCTCTTACTTTAAAGAACTTCTTGAAAGAATCCGAGATATCCGCTCAAGTGAAAAAGTCTTTTACCGTCAGGTTTTAGATCTTTTCGCAACATCTAGTGACTACAATGCAAATTCACCAGAGGCAAAGAAATTCTTTGCGACAGTGCAAAATAAGATGCATTACGCCATTCACCACAATACTGCTAGTGAACTCATTTACAATCGTGTTGATAGCGAGAAGGAGTTTATGGGCTTGACCACTTTTAAGGGAGACCTTCCTACTCTGACTGAAGCAAAAGTTGCCAAGAACTATCTGACAGAAAAGGAACTCCGTGGACTTAATCAGCTTGTATCAGGATATCTAGACTTTGCTGAAAGACAGGCAAACCGAGAAGAAGTCATGACTATGGCTGACTGGGTGGCTCACGTAGATCGAATCCTTCAGGCTACCGGAGAAGACTTGCTGGACAATAGTGGTTCTATCTCTCGTGAACAGATGAAGCAGAAGGTCGATAAGGAATATAAGAGCTACCAAGCCAAGACCCTCAGTCAAGTTGAAAAAGATTACCTCAAGGAAATTAAAAACATTGAAAATCTAGCCAAGGAAGGAGGGAAATCATGAACATCCTAGAAGAAATTCAAAACTGCTCTGTTGAGTGGAAGGAGTTGGGGGAAGTTTGTTCTGTTAAGAAAGGTAAGCAACTAAATAAAAATTTATTGACAGAAGATGGATTATATCCTGCATATAATGGTGGACAAACTTATTCAGGAAGAACTAATGATTACAATGTGGAAGCTAATACAATCATTGTAAGTCAAGGTGGGGCTTCTGCAGGTTTTGTTAATTTTGTTGATACTAAATTTTGGGCTAATGCACATTGTTATTATATACTTACTGATGAGACTCGAGTGAATAATAGATTTGTATATCATTTTGTAAAAATGAATCAGAAATATCTTATGGATTTTCAACATGGTGCTGGTATACCTGCGTTAAAATCTGATAAATTATCTAAACTATTAATTCCCATTCCTCCTCTAGAAATTCAAGAGAAAATTGTGCAAATACTTGACAAAATGACTGAGTATGTTACAGAATTGACCTCAGAATTGACCTCACGTAAAAAACAATATTCTTTTTATAGAGATAAACTCTTATCATTTGAGGACGAGGTTTATCAGGTAGAGTGGAAGACACTTGGAGAAGTAGCTACAGTAACTAAATTGGCAGGATATGAATTTACTAAATATGTAAATTATTCATCTAGTGGAAAAATTATTGCTCTTAGAGGCTTAAATGTGAAAAAAGGAAGATTAGTATTAGATGATGTGAAATACATTGATAATAGTGAGTTTTCAAAATTAAATAGAAGTAAATTACAGATTGACGATATGCTTTTTACTTATGTTGGTACGGTAGGAGAGGTCGCATTAATAGATAAAGATGACACGTATTATTTGGCTCCTAATGTTGCAATGGTTAGATTGAATACAAATGCTATTATTGCTAAATATTTAATGTATTATTGCCAATCGAATGCATTTGTTTATAGTCAAATTGAAAGATTAATGGAAGCATCATCGATGAAAAATTTGACGATGGAAAAAATTAGACAATTCAAAATCCCAGTCCCTTCCCTTGAAATCCAATCTCGTATTGTTCAAGTTCTGGACAACTTTGATACGGTTTGTAATGACCTCAACATCGGACTTCCTAAGGAGATTGAACTACGCCAAAAACAGTACGAATATTTTAGAGAAAAACTCTTGACATTCGTCGCCGAAGGCGAGTACACTGAGAGTAGAGTAGAGGAGTGGGACAACTCCGCTATTATCAAACTTTTACAGTGGGTATTTGGTCCAATTCGAGTGGAGTTGGGAACAATTTGTGAATTTGTAAGAGGAAATGGACTTCAGAAGAAAGATTTTACAGAAATCGGGAAGTCTGTTATCCACTACGGACAAATTTACACTAAATACGACTTTACAGTCACTGAAACTCTCTCCAAAACTAGTGAAATAGTGTTCAAAAAGCTAAAAAAAGCCTATCCTAATGATTTAGTAATGGCAACAACATCTGAAAATGTTGAAGATGTTGGGAAAGCAATTGTTTGGGAAGGGAAAGAAGAGATTGGAATTTCTGGAGATAGTTATATCATTCAAACGAGCCAAAACTCACGTTACTTAAATTATTGGTTCCGGTCTACATATTTTCAATCTCAAAAGGAAAGAAAAGTAACTGGAACGAAAGTTGTTCGTATCAATTCGAAGGATATGGAAAAATTTAAAATTGTTCTTCCACCTATCACTGAACAAAAAAGAATTGTCTCCATTCTTGACAATTTCAACACCTTAACGAGCTCTCTTTCTGAGGGACTTCCAAAAGAAATCGAACTAAGACAGAAGCAGTATGAATACTGGAGAAATCAATTACTCAATTTTAATGAATAAGGAAAAGTGAATTATGGCGGATGATAAAGTATTTAATACATTGGAAGATATTGCAGACGAACTAATCTCAAGTAATAAGAAGGTACATTTAATTTATGCTTTTAATGCTACAGGGAAAACGAGGCTATCTACAATTTTAAAGGATAAATTAAATATCTCGGAAAATGATGGAGAGTCAAAAGTAAAGAAAATACTTTATTTTAACGCTTTTACAGAAGATCTTTTTACTTGGGAAAATGATTTAGAAAATGATGAAGATCGTTACCTCAAATATGATAAGCGTACTTTTTTTGGTAAGTTTTTAGAAGAACAGCAACAATTTGAACAAGTCATTATCAACTTTCAGAAGTATGTCCATAACCTCATAGTTCCAAATTTTGAAGATATTGAGAGACAGGCTAATGATAGTTCGGGATTCCCAATTTTTGATATTATTGGAGACCAGCGTGTTCCAAGATTGATAAGTGATTTTAAGGGAATTCGCTTTACTTTAGATGGTGATACAGTCAAAATTTCTAGAGGTGAGGAGAGGATATTTGTTTGGTCTATATTCCTAACTCTTTTGGAACTTATTATTGAGGAGTTAAGCGATCCAGATATTGACTCTGATTTTCAGGACTTTAAGTATATTTATATTGACGATCCAATTTCTTCGTTAGATGATAACAATACTATTGATTCCGCTATTTTTTTAAAGGAAATTATTGCTAAATCTAAACACACTGATTTAAAGTTTATTATTTCTTCTCACCAACCACTTTTTTATAATGTTTTGTACAATGAAATACGGTTTGACAGAAAAATACCAAATAAAAAAAGTCCTTTTATGTTATGAAAAAAGAAGTTGATAAGGAGGACAAAGTCAGATATATTTTAACTGACGTTGAGAAAGATTCTCCCTTCGGATACCACCTAAAGGTGAGAGAAGTGCTACGTAAAGCTGTAGACAGTGGACAAGTAGAAAAATTTCATTATGCTTTGTTTAGAAATCTGTCAGAGAAAACAGCCACATTTTTAGGCTATAGTAGATGGGAAGATGTTTTATTAGGATTAGAGGTGGCAGGTGAGGAGATTACCAAAGAAAATTTAGAACCATATGCTCAAAGGTTTGATTTATTCACTCATAATCGTCAATCGGACTTGGAGTTTAGAGAATTGCTAGAAAGAGAAAAAAATACCTTAATAGATTTATTCAATAGTTTTGAGAAAAAATATAAATTTAACCCAAAAGAGGAAAATGAAAATGGTTGATTATTCAAAAATACATGAAGTTATTGCGGAAACGAATGAAGGGATTCTCTTGGCTGAGTATCAACCAGAGTATCGCACAGATAGAGAATATCAGTCTGAGGCTGACCTAGAAAATCAGTTGATTTCTGATTTGGTAAATTATCTTAACTACGAACGACTAGATATCCATACGCCTGAAGAGCTCTTAGCAAATGCCAAGGTGCAAATAGAAAAACTTAATAAGGTGACTTTTTCGAATGCTGAGTGGGATCGCTTTGTGGTAGAGTATTTAGACTGTCCCAATGAAGGTCTAGTTGAAAAAACTCGAAAAATTCAAGAAAATCATATCTATGACTTTGTTTTTGATGATGGACGGATTAAAAATATTTCCATCATTGATAAGAAAAACATTCATAACAACAGCATGCAGGTCATTAACCAAGTGACCCAACTAGGTAGCCATACCAATCGTTATGATGTGACCATATTGGTAAATGGCCTTCCTTTAGTTCAGATTGAATTGAAAAGACGTGGTGTTAGTCTTAAAGAAGCTTTTGAACAAATCCATAGATATAGTAAGGAAAGTTTCAATAGCGAGAATTCTCTGTATAAGTATATTCAGATTTTTGTGATTTCGAATGGAACTTATACACGCTACTTTGCAAATACGACAGCTCAAAATAAAAATCACTATGAGTTTACCTGTGAGTGGGCGGACCGTAAGAATAAGACTATTCACGAATTGGAAGATTTTACCGTTACTTTCTTAAGCAAGCGTGTCCTATTGGAAGTTTTGACCAAGTATTGTGTTTTTGATGCTGATAATACCTTGCTCATCATGCGTCCTTATCAGATAGCAGCTACTGAGAGTATCATACGCAAGATTCATTCATCTAATGAGATGAAAAACTTTGGCTCTATCAATGCTTGTGGCTATATCTGGCATACGACGGGTTCTGGGAAAACTTTGACCAGCTTTAAGACTGCACGCTTGGCAACAGAGTTGAATTACGTTGACAAAGTGATATTCGTCGTTGATAGAAAAGACCTTGACTACCAGACCATGAAGGAGTATCAAAAATTCCAGCCAAATTCAGTCAATGGTAGTAACAATACAAAGGAACTACAACGCAGTATCGAAGAAAATGATGATCGAATCGTTGTCACAACTATTCAAAAGTTAAATAAGTTTATCACTGCAAATCCTAATCATGAAGTCTATGCTAAGAAATGTGTCTTGATTTTTGACGAGTGTCATCGTTCTCAGTTTGGGAAGGCTCAAAAGCGCATTAAGAAGGCTTTTAAACAGTACGCTCTATTTGGATTTACAGGTACACCAATTTTCCCAGAAAATAGCTTGACGGGTGAAACAACGCAAGAAGTTTTTGGAGAACAACTTCATAATTACGTTATCACAGATGCTATTCGAGATAAAAAAGTATTGAAGTTCAAGGTTGACTATAACTATATCAAGCCTGAAATCAATAAATATAGAGAGGCAGAAAAAGCAGTTGGTCAAGAGCTTGATGAGAAGAAACTCAAAAAGATGGAGAAGGAACTCCTTTTGCATCCAGAACGGATAGCAACCATCACAGAATACTTACTTCGCGTGTATAATAAAAAAACACACCGAAATCAACACTATACTCATAAACAAAAACAATTGTCTGGCTTTAATGCCATGCTGGCTGTACAAAGTATTGAAGCAGCAAAATTATACTATGAAGAAATCCAGCGACAACAAGCAGCTTTACCAGAAGCTAAACGCTTAAAAGTTGCAACCATTTTTAGCTTTGCACCTAACGAAGAACAGTCAGCTTATGGGGAAATTCAAGACGAAGAGCTAGACCCTCAAGATACAGCTATGTCTCTATCTTCTAAAGAGTTTCTGGCTAAGGCAATCTACGACTATAATCAAATGTTCAAGACGAACTTTTCGACAGATGGTAAAGAGTTTCAAAATTACTATCGTGACCTTTCTAAACGAGTTAAGTCCAAGGAAGTGGATTTACTGATTGTAGTGGGTATGTTCTTGACAGGATTTGATGCTCCGACCATGAATACTCTCTTTGTCGATAAAAACCTTCGTTATCATGGATTGATTCAGGCATTCTCGAGAACCAATCGAATTTTTAATAGGGTTAAACCTTTTGGAAATATTGTTTGTTTTCGTGATTTAGAAAAGGCTACGCAAGAAGCTATTAAGACTTTTGGAGACACAAATAAGCTTGAAATCATCTTAGAAAAAAGCTTTAGTGAATACATGGATGGTTTTGTCGATCAGGTAACGGGTATCGAGGTCAAAGGATATACTGCGGTTTGTCAGGAAATTCTGGAAAAATTCCCAAATCCGCAAGAAATTGAAACCGAGCATGATAAAAAGGAGTTTGTTAAGTTATTTGGTGAGTTGTTGAAACTTGATAATGTTCTTCGAAATTATGACGAATTCCAAGAAATCGACAAACCTATTTCTGAAGGTTATCTTCAAGATTTAAGAAGTGCCTATGTGGAAATTCGAGATGAATTTTTGAATCTTAAAAACTATGAAAAGACCAAGGATTTGGATGTTGACCTTTCAGATGTCGAATTTGAAATTGAGTTATTAAAAACTGATGAGATTAACCTAGACTATATCTTGGCATTGATTGTTGAAAAATCGAAGAATTCTGAGTCTAAAGAAGTAATGAAAGCAGAAGTTAGTCGTGTGATTCGTTCTAGTATCGATATCCGTGCCAAAGAAGAGTTGGTTATCGGGTTTATCAATGACACCGATTTGCAAAAATTGAAAGACCATGATGGGATTATCAATGCTTTCTATGAATATGGCAAGGAGCGCAAGAAAATCGCAATCCATGACCTAGCTGAGTCTGAGAAACTTGTAGCTGATTACCAATTATTCATAGACAAATCAATTCAACGAGGTTATGCTGAAAATAGTGGGACTGATTTGGATTCGATTATTCCACCAACTTCTCGTAGACAGGGAGCGCGTGAACGGAAAAAGCAAGAAGTTTTACGTAAGATTCAGTTGTTAGTAGAGACTTATTCAGGTATTTAAGGATTGTTGACTAATATCTGTTAGAAAAATCAGACTCTACAAAAAATACTATTTATTCGCTCATAATTCGCTCATTTTTAAGATATAACTTTGTTTCCATATTTCCGGGGAACTAGTAGAAAGTAAGGAGAAATATGGAAAATAACAACCAACGTGCCCTTTGCTAGCAACTCTGGGCGAGAAACAAATACCTCGTTTTGAGTCATTCTAGCAATATTTACAATGAGATCCGCCAATACTTGAAGAATGAAGAGGTGGAGGTAAGTCATGTTCAAGAACTGATCGATCGTGCCTGTCAAATCCCTAAGCATAGAGGTCAGGTTTGCAATGTCTTTCAGCATATTTGGGGCTATTTCAAAAAGAAAGCAACAGAGACTGAACGCAAGGACTACATGCTCTTGCTGGATCGCTACCGATTTGGTCAGGCTTCTCAGGCAGACTTGATTACTAAGACTCGAGACTTGCTTGATCGCTATCCAAATACCTATTTGCAACATTCGACTTTACTGAAAGGAGATTGTCATGAGACTTTGGCATGAGGCTTTGATTTCACAGCTTCCCCGTCCTCAACTCTTGGGACAACATCGAGAGTGCTGTGCCCTCCGTGGCAATGGCTGGGGCAGAAAGCATGCAACGGTGGACTATGTCTTTACCCACTCGCCCTATCGTCTCTATGCCTATCATGACTTGATCATGAAGGAGATGGCTAACCGAGGCTATAATGTCAGTCCAGAGTGGTTGGATAAAAACTATCGTGGTAAGACCTGCCCTCCTTATCAAGAATTAGTAGAGGAAAAGTTGACTAGTCCTATATACAGCGAACATGACGCAACCTACTATGAGGAGTGTCTGGCAAATCTCCGAGAGAAGGGGATAGAGCTGGAATAATAGTAAGGATTGCCTTCAATTTATAACTCTTCTCGTATTTTTTCGAATAATAAAGATGAGACCTTTGGAATTTTTCTAAGGTCTTCTTTTTATGAATGTTAGGATTTACTTTTAATAACTTTTGAGTTATAATTTTAAAAAAACCAAGCGTGAACTAAAGGACTTAAAAGAAAGAGGGTTAAGTGATGAAGAATAGTGCTATTGGGAGTAACTGGAAGGATGTCCGGTCAGAACTCTTTACCAAGGAGGAAATACTTGAAAGTGATATGCGAGTGGCTATCATGAGTGAGTTGATTGAAGCCAGACATGAGCAAGGAATCAGCCAGAAAAAGCTAGAGGAACTCAGTGGAGTGAGCCAGCCTGTCATAGCTAGGATGGAAACAGGAAAGACAAGTCCTCAGTTGGATACAGTCTTGAAAGTTTTAGCCAGTTTAGGAAAGACACTAGCAGTTGTCCCACTTGAACAGGGGAAAAGTTGATAGGAAGAGGTTGGAAAACTTTAACAAATTTAACAGTTATAGTGCCTCAAGTGTATAATATAGAAAAATTATGCTTTATTTATATTAAGTGCGAACGAAGTGAGCTTTTAGCGGATATTTCCCGCTATAGTGGTATTCTAGATAATAATTTATTATTATCTAGAACGGAATTTTTGAGACATTCTGGCTCAAAAATTAGGGATGAAATTACGAAGTAAGTTGCTCCCGTCCGCACTTTTCAGGGAAATATCAGAATTACAAAAGAAAAATCAACCTATAGTCTTTTCTAATAACAAGTCATAGTCACTTATAAGAATTATTAATAACTTATTTGAACCGTCTAACTGAAATAAAGCTATAAAACAAGCTACACAAAGGATTTGAGACATTTGTCCCAGGTCTTTTTCTTTTGTTTAAAACAGAGATATAGTTTCAAACTATATCAAAGCCTAATTTTTTACAATTATACAGATGATTTCTTTTCTGTTAAGATAGTTTCAACAACAAATTTTGGAGGACACATCATGTCAACTACAATCATCGGTTTCCCTCGTTTGGGCGAATTCCGCGAATTAAAATTTACAACTGAAAAATACTTTAGAAAAGAAATCTCAGAAGAAGAACTCCTTTCAGCAGCAAAAGAATTGCGTGCTAAACACTGGAACATTGTCAAAGAAAAAGGCATCACTGAAATTCCATCAAATGACTTTTCTCACTATGACAACTTCCTAGATGCAGCTTTCCTTTTCAACGTGGTACCTGCTTCAGTTCAAAACTTGGACTTGTCTGACCTTGAGCGCTACTTCGCTTTGGGACGTGGTTACCAAGGAGAAAAAGGGGACGTTCGCGCCCTTCCAATGAAGAAGTGGTTCAATACCAACTACCACTACATCGTTCCTAAATTTGAAAAAGATACCCAAGTAAAATTGGCTGGTCACAAAATCTTTGATGAGTTCCAAGAAGCAAAAGAACTTGGATTGAACACTCGCCCAGTTCTTGTAGGTCCATTCACTTTCCTTCAATTGTCAGACTTTGAAGAAGGTGTGAAAGCAGAAGACTTCGTAGACAGCTTAGTTGCTGCTTACCAAGAAGTTTTTGCAAAATTGGCTGAACTTGGTGCAACTCGTATCCAATTGGATGAAGCGGCTCTTGTTAAAGACTTGACAGCTGAAGAAAAAGCACTTTTCTTGAACCTCTACAACAAACTTTTGGCTGACAAAAAAGGTCTTGAAGTCTTGCTTCAAACTTACTTCGGTGACGTTCGTGACGTTTACGCTGACCTTGTAAACTTGCCAGTAGATGCTATCGGTTTGGACTTCGTTGAAGGTAAGAAAACTCTTGAATTGGTTAAAGGTGGCTTCCCAGCTGACAAGACTCTCTACGCAGGTATTGTCAATGGTAAAAACATCTGGCGTAACAACTATGAAAAGAGCTTGGCTGTTCTTGAACAAATCCCAGCTGAAAACATTGTCTTGACAAGCTCATGCTCACTTCTTCATGTGCCATTTACAACTGCTAATGAAGAATTTGAACCAGCAATCTTGAACCACTTTGCCTTTGCAGTTGAAAAATTGGATGAGATTCGTGATTTGGATGCTATCCGCAATGGTCAAGGTGAAGAAGCACTTGCAGCTAACAAAGAACTCTTTGCGACTGAGCGTGTGGGTGAAAATGCTGAACTTCGTGCGCGTATCGCTGGCTTGACAGACGCAGACTACACTCGTTTACCAGCCTTTGCAGAACGTGAAGCTATCCAAGAAGAAGCATTCAAACTTCCAGCTCTTCCAACAACAACTATCGGTTCATTCCCTCAAACTAAAGAAGTTCGTGCTAAACGTTTGGCTTACCGTAAAGGTGAATTGTCTCAAGAAGAGTACGACGCTTTCCTTGCTGAAACGATCGATGAATGGATCAAATGGCAAGAAGATATCGACTTTGATGTCCTTGTTCACGGTGAATTTGAGCGTAATGACATGGTTGAGTACTTCGGTCAAAACTTGTCAGGTTACCTCTTCTCTAAAAATGGTTGGGTACAGTCATACGGTATGCGTGGGGTTAAACCACCAATCATTTGGGGTGATGTAACTCGTCTTAACCCTATCACTGTTAAATGGTCTAGCTATGCACAAAGCCGTACAAACAAACCTGTTAAAGGTATGTTGACTGGACCTGTTACTATCCTCAACTGGTCATTCCCACGTGAAGACATCTCTATCAAGGATTCTACTCTTCAAATCGCCCTTGCTATCAAGGATGAAGTACTTGACCTTGAAGCTGCTGGTGTGAAAATCATCCAAATCGACGAGGCTGCTCTTCGTGAAAAATTGCCACTCCGTCGTAGCGACTGGTACGAAGACTACCTTGACTGGGCTATTCCAGCCTTCCGATTGGTACACTCAACAGTAGCGCCAGACACACAAATCCACACTCACATGTGTTACTCAGAATTTACAGATATCATCCCAGCTATCGACAACATGGATGCAGACGTTATCTCATTTGAGGCTAGCCGTTCAAACCTTGAAATCTTGGACGAACTCAAAGCGAAAAACTTCCAAACAGAAGTGGGACCTGGGGTTTACGATATCCACTCACCTCGTGTGCCAAATGAAGGCGAAATCGACAATACAATCGAAGCCATCCTTGCTAAAGTGCCAAGCAAGAAAGTTTGGATCAACCCTGACTGTGGTTTGAAAACACGTGGTATTCCAGAAACAAAAGAAAGCTTGATCCGCCTTGTTGAAGCAGCGAAAGCTGCGCGTGAGAAATTGTAAGATAAAGATTTCTCAAGAAGCGCTGTTTGGTCAATCTGCCTGTTTCACTTGGATTCTAGGAATCCAGCTAACGAAAAAATCAACTAGAAAAGGATAATGACTATGTCACGCCAAACACCGTCACTCTCATTTGAAGTGTTCCCTCCCAACCCAGCCGTGGGTAACGATAACATTATTTCTGCTCTTCAAGATATGCAGGAGTTGGCTCCTCACTTTATCAGTGTAACTGCCAGCAATAATAAATTTAATATCAAGGAAACGACGGTCCGTTTGGCTGATTTTATCCAAAATGACTTGACGATTCCGACTATTGCTCACTTGCCAGCTATCTATTTGACTAAGGACAAGGTTGCTGAAACCATTGCTGACTTGGACAAGGTTGGGGTGCAGAAAATCTTGGCTCTTCGTGGGGATATTATTCCAGATGTGGAACCACAAAAGGATTTCCGCTACGCAACTGACTTGATCGAGTTCATCAAGGAACAAGCCCCTCACTTTGATATTGTTGGTGCTTGCTATCCAGAAGGACACCCAGATTCGCCAAATCAGATTTCAGATATTCAAAATCTTAAGAAGAAAGTGGATGCAGGTTGTTCGAGTCTTGTAACTCAGCTTTTCTTTGACAATGAGCGCTTCTACGATTTCCAAGACAAGTGCATCTTGGCTGGGATTGATGTTCCCATTCATGCAGGGATTATGCCAATTCTGAATCGAAATCAGGCTCTCCGCCTCTTGAAGACTTGTGAGAATATCCATCTTCCACGCAAATTTAAAGCCATCTTAGACAAGTATGAGCATGACCCTGAGTCGCTCAGAGCAGCAGGACTTGCCTATGCAGTGGATCAAATCGTGGACTTGGTAACTCAGGATGTTGCAGGTGTGCATCTCTACACTATGAACAATGCAGAAACAGCAAAATACATCCACCAAGCAACACATGCCTTGTTTAATCACCAGTCTCTAAGATAATAAAAAGCAAACCATTCTTCTCAGCTGAGGGGAATGGTTCCTTTTTAATGGTAAAGGCCGCACTTTTTAAGAAAAATATGATAAAATAGACTCTGTACGTACTTGATACAAAGATGAGGGTATAAACAGATTTTTAACTATTCAAATCTGCTATAAAAAGGAAAAATACTAAAGAATAATATTTTTAAACTTTTCAAAGTATCTAATAGTTGAACACGGGCTAAATCCCTAGTGAAAAAGATAGATTTCCTAGTGTGCATCGCACACTGCGTCAATCTCCTATTTTCATACGGGATTCTTCACGCCCTTTGTATCCTGATCTTTGTAGGCAAGGCGTATAATTTCATCAATCCAAAGGGGATTAAAATGACAAAACAAGTGTTTCAAACGACTTTTGCGGGTCGTGAGTTAATCGTAGAGACTGGTCAGGTTGCTAAGCAAGCAAATGGTGCAGTTGTTGTACGTTACGGTGAGTCAACTGTCTTGACTGCTGCCGTTATGTCTAAGAAAATGGCAACTGGAGATTTCTTCCCTCTTCAAGTCAACTACGAAGAAAAAATGTATGCGGCTGGGAAGTTTCCTGGTGGCTTTATGAAACGTGAAGGACGTCCTTCAACGGATGCGACATTGACAGCGCGTTTGATTGACCGTCCAATCCGTCCTATGTTTGCGGAAGGTTTCCGTAATGAAGTTCAAGTCATCAATACGGTTCTTTCTTACGATGAAAATGCATCTGCTCCAATGGCAGCTATGTTTGGTTCATCCTTGGCACTTTCCATTTCAGATATTCCATTTGACGGACCAATTGCTGGGGTACAAGTGGGATATGTAGATGGCCAAATCATCATCAACCCTACGCAAGAACAAGCAGAGCAATCGCTCCTTGAATTGACAGTAGCTGGTACCAAACACGCCATCAACATGGTAGAGTCTGGTGCTAAAGAATTGTCAGAAGAAATCATGCTGGAAGCCCTCCTTAAAGGGCACGAAGCAGTCAAAGAATTGATTGCCTTCCAAGAAGAAATCGTTGCAGCAGTTGGTAAGGAAAAAGCAGAAGTAGAATTGCTTCATGTGGATGCTGAATTGCAGGCTGAAATTATCGCAGCCTACAACAGTGACCTCCAAAAGGCAGTTCAAGTAGAAGAAAAATTGGCTCGTGAAGCTGCAACTCAAGCAGTTAAGGACCAAGTTACTGCTGTGTATGAAGAAAAATATGCAGACCACGAAGAATTTGATCGTATCATGCGTGATGTGGCTGAAATCTTGGAACAAATGGAACACGCAGAAGTGCGTCGTTTGATCACAGAAGACAAGGTACGTCCTGACGGTCGTAAGGTTGATGAAATCCGTCCTTTGGATGCGGTTGTTGACTTCCTTCCTCGTGTGCACGGCTCTGGTCTCTTTACTCGTGGGCAAACTCAGGCCCTTTCTGTCTTGACCTTGGCTCCAATGGGAGAAACTCAAATCATTGATGGTTTGGATCCAGAGTACAAGAAACGCTTTATGCACCACTATAACTTCCCACAATATTCTGTAGGGGAAACTGGACGCTACGGTGCGCCAGGTCGTCGTGAGATTGGTCACGGTGCTCTCGGTGAGCGTGCCCTTGCTCAAGTCTTGCCAAGCTTGGAGGACTTCCCATACGCTATCCGCTTGGTAGCTGAGGTCTTGGAATCAAACGGTTCTTCATCTCAGGCTTCTATCTGTGCAGGAACTCTTGCCCTTATGGCTGGTGGTGTGCCAATCAAGGCGCCAGTAGCTGGTATTGCCATGGGTCTGATTTCAGATGGAAATAACTATACAGTCTTGACAGATATCCAAGGTTTGGAAGACCACTTTGGAGATATGGACTTTAAGGTTGCAGGTACTCGTGACGGGATTACAGCCCTTCAAATGGATATCAAGATTCAAGGAATCACTGCAGAAATCTTGACTGAAGCACTTGCTCAAGCCAAGAAAGCGCGTTTTGAAATCCTTGATGTGATTGAAGCAACCATTCCAGAAGTTCGTCCAGAATTGGCTCCAACTGCTCCGAAAATTGATACCATCAAGATTGATGTGGACAAGATTAAGATTGTCATCGGTAAGGGTGGAGAAACCATCGACAAGATTATCGCTGAAACAGGCGTTAAGATTGATATCGATGAAGAAGGAAATGTGTCTATCTACTCTAGCGACCAAGATGCTATTAACCGTGCCAAAGAAATCATTGCTGGTTTGGTCCGTGAAGCCAAAGTGGACGAAGTTTACCGTGCTAAAGTCGTTCGTATCGAGAAATTTGGTGCCTTTGTTAACCTCTTTGATAAGACAGATGCCCTTGTTCATATCTCTGAGATGGCTTGGACTCGTACCAACAATGTCGAAGACTTGGTAGCAATCGGGGATGAAGTTGATGTTAAGGTTATCAAGATTGATGAAAAAGGACGTGTGGATGCTTCTATGAAGGCCCTTCTTCCTCGTCCTCCAAAACCTGAACGTGATGAAAAAGGCGAAAAGTCTGAGAGACCTCACCGCCCACGTCATCACAAGGATCACAAACCTAAGAAAGAATTTACAGAAACACCAAAAGATTCAGAATAAGAAAAGGAGAAATGTATGGGATGGTGGCGCGAAACCATTGATATCGTAAAAGAAAATGATCCAGCGGCCCGCACCACTTTGGAGGTTTTGCTGACTTATCCAGGTGTCAAGGCCTTGGCGGCCCACCGTCTTTCGCATTTTCTCTGGAAGCATGGCTTCAAACTCTTGGCTCGTATGCACAGTCAGTTTTGGCGCTTTTGGACTCAGATTGAGATTCATCCAGGTGCCCAGATTGATTCAGGTGTCTTTATCGACCATGGTTCTGGTCTGGTGATTGGAGAGACAGCTATCGTTGAGACGGGAGTTCTCCTCTATCATGGGGTGACTCTTGGGGGAACAGGGAAAGACTGTGGCAAACGCCATCCGACCGTTCGAAAGGGAGCACTCATATCAGCCCATGCCCAAGTTATCGGACCAGTAGAAATCGGTGAAAATGCCAAGGTCGGTGCTGCAGCAGTTGTTGTAGCAGACGTACCTAGTGATGTGACGGTTGTCGGTATTCCTGCTAAGATTGTCCGTGTACATGGTAAAAAGGATGAGCCGGTCATTCACGAAGTCGAAGAAAAACGAGAGTACTACGTCAATAAACTCGAGCAGGCTAAAGAAGCCAGTCACAGATCGTCTGGGTTGTAGAGGATACCTATATGATTCAAGCAAGAAACAAGTTAAGCCAAGAGGAGATATCTGAGGCGAAAAAACTAATTAACTGTTGCCAAAACTATGACGGTACCTATCGTGATCCCTATCTATCTAACATGCTTAATTTTGACCCAAACATGCCCGCCTTTTTCCTTTATTATGAAAAAGGCGAACTTGTTGGTTTATTAACTGTCTATGCAGATGACCAAGATGTGGAAGTGACGATACTGGTTCATCCAGATCATCGCCGTCAGGGAATTGCGCGTGCATTGTTTACTTGTTTTGAGAGAGAAATAGCTTCTTTTCCGATTCATTCAGTCACTTTTCAGACAGAGCGTGTTTTTCTAGACCGCCATCCTGATTTTGTTAGCAACTGGGGATTGGTCGAGGACGAGGATACAGAAACTTGGTTAGGTAAGGATAGAAAACCTTATCCGTTAGCAAAGGTTTCTAATCTTGAAGTTTTGTTAGCAGATAGTTCGTATCAGGAGCAAATCAGTCAGTTAAAATTTCAGGCATTCTCAGAAGAGCATGAATCCAGAGAGATTGTGGATAGATATGTCGCTGAAGCTCTGAAGGATCCAGAAAGTCGCTTATATATTTTGTTAAAAGACGGTCAGGTTATTGGAACTTGTACGGTAGATTTATCGACTAATACGAATTACTTCTACGGGTTAGCAATATCTGAACCTGAACGTAGGAAAGGCTATGGAAGCTACTTAGCAAAATCCCTTGTCAACCAACTAATTGAGCAAAATGACAAGGAATTTCAGATTGCAGTAGAGGACAGCAATGTAGGTGCCAAGCGCTTGTATGAAAAAATTGGCTTTGTCAAACAGACCCAGGTGGTTTATCTGAATGAGAAAGGAGCAAGGGATTCCGAAGTGTAGAGAGATTCGGACTGAAATTCAATTGAACTCTTAGTGATGAAACTAATTGTTCTTGGATTTTAGCTTTCCTAACTATGATTTATGATTAAAATCTATGACACTATGTCTCGTGATTTGCGAGAATTTGTCCCGATTGAGGACGGCAAGGTCAAGATGTATGTTTGTGGGCCAACCGTGTATAACTATATCCACGTAGGGAATGCCCGTTCGACGGTAGCTTTTGATACGATTCGACGTTACTTTGAGTATCGTGGGTACGAAGTTGCCTATATTTCTAATTTCACGGATGTGGATGATAAGATTATCAACCGTGCCAAGGAAGAAGGCATCACGCCTCAGGAGGTTGCGGACAAGTACATCGCTGCCTTTCGTGAGGATGTGACAGCCTTGGGCGTCAAACCTGCGACCCGCCATCCGCGTGTGGTGGAGTTTATGGCTGACATCATCCGCTTTGTGGAAGATTTGATTGAAAAAGGCTTTGCCTACGAGAGTCAAGGAGATGTCTATTTCCGTGTGGAAAAATCTCACAACTATGCCAAATTGGCTAATAAAACCTTGGAAGATTTGGAGCTGGGTGCTTCAGGTCGTACCGATGAAGAAACAGCTCGTAAGGAAAATCCTGTAGACTTTGCCCTCTGGAAATCTGCCAAATCAGGCGAGATTTCTTGGGACAGTCCTTGGGGACCTGGTCGTCCGGGCTGGCACATCGAGTGTTCAGTCATGTCGACAGAGATTTTGGGCGACACCATTGATATTCACGGTGGTGGAGCTGACCTAGAGTTTCCTCACCATACCAATGAAATTGCCCAGTCAGAAGCCAAAACAGGCAAGACCTTTGCCAACTATTGGATGCACAATGGCTTTGTCAATATCGACAATGTCAAGATGTCCAAATCCTTGGGCAACTTTATCACAGTGCACGATGCCCTCAAAAACCTTGATGGCCAAGTACTTCGTTTCTTCTTTGCGACACAACATTACCGTAAGCCTATCAACTTTACGGAAAAGGCAGTGCGAGACGCTGAGACCAATCTCAAGTATTTGAAAAACACCTATGAGCAACCATTTACTGGAACTGTAAATGCTCAAGAGTTGCAAGCTTTTAAAGATAAGTTTGTAGCAGCAATGGATGAAGATTTTAACGCGGCAAATGGAATCACAGTAGTCTTTGAAATGGCCAAGTGGATCAATTCTGGCAACTATGATGCAAGTGTTAAGGAAGCTCTTGCAGCCATGTTAGAAGTCTTTGGGATTGTCTTTGTTGAGGAAGTTTTGGATGCAGAGATTGAAGACTTGATCCAAAAACGCCAAGAAGCGCGTGCCAATCGTGACTTTGCGACAGCGGACCATATCCGTGACCAATTGGCTGCTCAAGGGATTAAGCTCCTAGACACCAAAGATGGAGTGAGGTGGACACGTGATTGATGTCAATCTCATTAACGGGATTGCGTTAGCTTTTGAGGGGGACGCGGTGTATTCTATGTATATTCGCCGTCACCTCATCCTCAAAGGTATGACCAAGCCCAATAAACTCCACCAAGAAGCGACCAAGTATGTCTCAGCCAAGGCTCAGGCTCGCCTGATTTCCCTTATGTTAGAGGAGCAGGTCTTAACAGAAAAAGAAGAAGAAATCTATAAACGTGGTCGCAATACCAATAGTCACACCAAGGCTAAAAATGCTGATGTGGTGACTTACCGTATGTCCACAGGTTTTGAAGCCGTGATGGGTTATCTCCATATGACTGAAAATCTGGAACGTCTTGAAAGCTTGATTTCTTGGTGCATCCAAAAAGTGGAGGGCTAGGATATGATTGCAAAGGAATTACAAGACTGGTTTCCTGAGGCTCAGATTTTAGACCAACCTGTTGAGAAAGAGGGATATCTTACTCTTCCTTTAGCTTCTCAGCAGTGGATTTTGCTGGAGGAAGCTGATCTCAGTGAGCGTGAAAAGCAGTTGATTGCCCTTTTGACCCAGCAGGAGCAGGCTAGTTCTCTCAATCCTTGGTATCCCTATCTGATTGAGGGAAAGGGGCAGGCACCGCAAGCTTTCAAAAAGATTCAGCTGGTTTATTGCCATCTTTCCTATTTTCAGCAGGAAAATCTAGCTTCTTGGCTAGATATGATGCGGACTCTTTTTCCTAACTGTCAGACGGTGCTGCAGGTCGGAGCTCAGGATTATGTTTTCGTGCTTCAACAAGACAAATACACTTCTGTACGAGCTATTTTAAGTGATACGATTGAAGCGGTTGAGTATGACTTTGGACTGCGTCTCTCTATCATGTTAGGCCAGGTTTGGTCTCAGACAGGACATCAAGCCCTGTCAGACTTAATCAAAGCAGAGCGCGATTTGTTTAAGACTTGGTGGCGTCAGGGTCACCAAGGTGTTCATGCTTTTTCTCATCTCTATCTTTGGAGTATGGGGGAAAGAATTGTGGACCTGAGAGTCATTAAAGAATGTCTACACCAGATGATTTTGGATCAAGACCAGATTCAGGAAATCATTCTCTCTCTTTGGGAAAATAGTGCTGTTCTCACTAAAACAGCCCAGCAACTCTATCTGCACCGTAATTCTCTCCAATACAAGATTGATAAGTGGGAAGAATTGACAGGGCTTCAATTGAAGGAATTGACTGACCTGACCTTGTGTTATCAGTTGATTTTACCAGATATTCTCTAAAGTTTTGTGCAAGTTGCACAGAACTTTTTTATTTTTTTGGTCATCTTGCCATAGAAATGTAAAGCGTTTTCATCTATAATAAAACTATCAAAAGACAAAAGGAGTTCACCTCATGGTAGAATTGAATCTTAAAAATATTTACAAAAAATATCCAAACAGCGAACACTATTCAGTTGAAGACTTCAACTTGGACATCAAAGACAAAGAGTTTATCGTTTTCGTAGGTCCTTCAGGATGTGGTAAATCAACAACTCTTCGTATGATTGCTGGTCTTGAAGACATCACAGAAGGTACTGCATCTATCGATGGCGTGGTTGTCAACGACGTAGCTCCAAAAGACCGTGACATCGCCATGGTATTCCAAAACTACGCTCTTTACCCACACATGACTGTTTATGACAACATGGCTTTCGGTTTGAAATTGCGTAAATACAGCAAAGAAGACATCGACAAACGTGTGCAAGAAGCAGCAGCAATCCTTGGTTTGAAAGAATTCTTGGATCGTAAACCAGCTGACCTTTCAGGTGGTCAACGTCAACGTGTTGCCATGGGTCGTGCTATCGTCCGTGATGCAAAAGTATTCTTGATGGACGAACCTTTGTCAAACTTGGATGCCAAACTTCGTGTATCAATGCGTGCTGAAATCGCTAAAATCCACCGTCGTATCGGAGCTACAACTATCTACGTAACTCACGACCAAACAGAAGCGATGACACTTGCAGACCGTATCGTTATCATGTCAGCAACTAAGAACCCTGCTGGTACAGGTACTATCGGACGTGTAGAACAAATCGGCACTCCTCAAGAAGTTTACAAAAACCCAGTTAACAAATTCGTAGCAGGATTCATCGGAAGCCCAGCTATGAACTTCATCAATGTGAAATTGGTTGGTAGCGAAATTGTTTCTGACGGTTTCCGTTTGAAAGTTCCAGAAGGAGCATTGAAAGTTCTTCGTGACAAAGGCTACGAAGGTAAAGAATTGATCTTCGGTATCCGTCCAGAAGACGTGAATGCAGAACCTGCTTTCCTTGAAACATTCCCAGAATCAGTTGTCAAAGCTACTATCTCTGTATCAGAATTGCTTGGTTCAGAATCTCACCTTTACTGCCAAGTTGGTAAAGATGAATTTGTTGCCAAAGTTGATGCTCGTGACTACTTGCAAACAGGTGCAACAGTTGAACTTGGATTTGACTTGAACAAAGCACACTTCTTCGATGTAGAAACTGAAAAAACAGTTTACTAAGATAAATAAAACTCAAAACACTGCTAGAAATCTGGCAGTGTTTTTTTGAGATTGCGTAGAAAAAACTCTCCATGTACTTGGAGAGTTAATTTATTATTCTGTAGCTTGTTGCCAACGTTTTGCTAGCATATGAGACAGGCTAGAAATTGCTAGGTTAAAGCTGAAGTAGATGAGGGCAATCAGGATATAAAGACTGAAGACCTGCTCTGGTTCGAAATAACGGCCCATGAGAATTTGGCTGGCTCCAAAGAGTTCTTGTAGGGCGATAACAGAGTAGAGAAGACTGGTATCCTTAATCACGGTTACAAACTGAGAAATGATGGCTGGCAACATTTTACGGATAGCTTGTGGGAGAATGATGTAGTAGAGGATTTGGGCTGAGGTGAAGCCTTGTGACATTCCTGCTTCGTACTGTCCCTTGTCTACGGCGTTGAGACCGCCTCGGATAATCTCAGCCAAGGCTGCTGAGGTAAAGAGGGTGAAGGCTGTAATACCTGCTGGAGTAGATTTCATCTTGAAAACCAAAAAGATGGTGAAAATCCAGAGGAGGTTGGGAACATTACGCACAAACTCGATGTAAATGCTGGAGATGATTCGTAAGACAGGATTTTTGCCATTTCTCATGACGGCTAGCACCGTTCCGATAAGGGTAGAGAGGACGATAGCGATTAGAGAAATGTAGAGGGTCAAGCCAAATCCTTTAAAGATAAAGACTAGGTTATCTGGGGTCAAAACTTCTAAAATGGATTCCATAGTAACCTCCTAAAGTGAATAGGCTTTTTTGTTGGCTTGCTCCATCTTGCGACCAAACTGGGCAACAGGGAAGCATAGAGAAAAGTAGAGAAGGGCAGCACCTAGAAAGGCTGGGATGTAGTTTCCGTTGAGAGCTGACCAAGACTTGGTCACAAACATCAAGTCTACACCAGAGATGATAGCGACTGTAGAAGTGTTCTTGATGAGGTTGACAATTTGATTGGTCAAAGGAGGGAGAATAATACGGAAGGCCTGAGGCAAGATAATCAAGCGCATGGCACTGATATAGGTAAACCCTTGCGATAAGGCAGCTTCCATCTGACCGCTAGGAATAGACTGAATACCTGAGCGAATAACCTCGGCGATATAGGCACCGTGATAGAGCCCTACGCAGAGTACAGCTGTCCAATAAATCGGAATCATGATGATATGGTCACTAATAAGAGGCAAACCATAAAAAACGATAACAAACTGCACCAAGAGGGGAGTATTTTGATAAAATTCGACAAAGATACGAGCTAAAATACGCAAAATTGGACGTTTACTGGTCGACATGGCTCCGAAGAAGATGCCTAAAACCATGGCTAGGATAAAGGATCCAATCGCTAGGGCAAGGGTGAAGAGGAAACCATTGAAAAATTGTCCAAAATCCTGAAAATAGGATGTCCAAGATGATAAATCTGTCATGGGGTGTCCTCCTTAATCTGCGGTATGGCTAGATGGTTTCAGCTTGTAACGGTCATAGAGTTTCTGCAAACTGCCGTCCTTGCTCCATTTGGTAACCAAGTTATCAAGATAATCGTTGAGTTCTGTATTTGATTTCTTGGTAACGATACCGTAGTCAGATGGCTTGAAACTATCATTTAGCAGTTCTGTCCGTTTACTAATGTAGCCAGACAGAATCGAGCGGTCAACGGAGAAAGCATCAATACGATGGGCATGAAGGGAAGTAATCAATTCTGGGTAGGAACCAAGTTCGACGAATTTAAACTTTAGACCTTTCTTTTTACCCAGTTCAGTAATCAGGCGTTGGGTGATGGAACCTTGGGCAACACCGATGGTTTTTCCATTTAGATCCTCAATGCTTTTGATTTTGGCAGACTTATTGACCAAAAAGCCAGAAGCGTCCGTGTAGTAGGGGCTTGTGAAGTTGTAGAGTTTTTTGCGTTCATCTGTGATGGTAAAGGTCGCGATATCCATATCGACCTGTTCATTGTCTAGAAGGGGTCCGCGAGTTTGTGCTGTAACCGGCACATAACGAACCTTGACTTTGAGTTCATCAGCTACCATCTTGGCCAAGTCGGTTTCGATACCAGAATAGGTCCCTGTCTTGGGATCCTTGTAGCCGAAGTTGGGAACGTCTTGTTTCACACCGACAACCAGCTCGCCTCTCTTTTGAATGTCTGTGACACTGGTATCAGCCTGAACTGGTTTTGCAGCAGCAAGGCCGAAAAGGCTAATCAATAATGCGGATAGAAAGAATTTCTTTTTCATAGGCGCCTCCTTATTTGACTTTGTCACTTTCGTGGTTGATGATTTTGCTGAGGAATTGTTGGGCACGAGGTTCGCTTGGATTGTCGAAAAAGTCATCAACATCTGTCGTATCCACCAAAACCTCTCCGTCAGCCATAAAGATGATGCGGTCAGCAACTTCACGGGCGAAGCCCATTTCATGGGTCACGACAATCATATTCATACCATCGTGGGCTAATTTTTGCATAACTGCCAGAACATCGCCGATGGTTTCAGGGTCAAGAGCAGATGTTGGCTCATCAAAGAGGAGGAGTTCAGGATGCATAGCGAGTCCACGTGCGATGGCAATCCGTTGTTTTTGTCCACCAGATAGCATGGCTGGATAAGAATCTTTCTTGTCCCACATATTTACAAATTCCAGATATTTTTGGGCTGTTTTTTCAGCTTCTTTTTTATCAATTCCTAGAACTTTTATGGGTGCGAGTGTTACGTTTTCTAACACCGTTTTGTGTGGATAGAGGTTAAAATGCTGGAAAACCATGCCAACTTCTTTACGAAGAGGCACCAAATCTTTCTGGTTGGCACCAGCAACTTGGTGACCATTTACTAGAAGACTTCCCTTGTCGATAGCCTCTAAACCATTAATCGTACGGATAAGAGTGGACTTCCCAGAACCAGAAGGTCCAAGGAGTACAACGACTTGCCCTTTTTCAAAACGGAGATTGATGTCGCGGAGTGCGTGGTAGTCTCCGTAATATTTTTCGACGTGTTCAAATTCTACTAAAGCCATAAGAAATCTCCTTTGTGTTAGATTTTATAACATGATTCTACACCAAAAGATTTTTCTTGTCAAATCATATCAGAAAAAAGTTAGTAAAATTTTTGTAGAAAGCAATCAGGATAGAGAAAAAGCCTAAATCATGTTATAATGAAGCAATAGAATTCTTAGAAAGAGTGGATGTCTTGTTGATAACACCTACTTATGAATGGCAGTTTGCCCCGCAAGTAGAAGATGCGGATTTTACAAAGATAGCCAAGAAGGCTGGACTGGGTCCTGAGGTGGCTCGGTTATTATTTGAAAGAGGGATTCAGGACCAAGAAAGTCTAAAGAAGTTCTTAGAACCTTCTTTGGAAGACTTGCACGATCCCTATCTGCTCCATGATATGGACAAGGCAGTAGAACGGATTCGTCAGGCCATTGAAGAAGGGGAAAATATTCTCATCTATGGAGACTATGATGCGGATGGTATGACTTCGGCTTCTATTGTGAAGGAAAGTTTGGAACAGCTTGGTGCTGAGTGCCGGGTTTATCTGCCCAATCGTTTTACCGACGGTTATGGACCTAATGCCAGTGTTTATAAATATTTTATCGAGCAAGAAGGAATTTCCTTGATTGTGACAGTGGACAATGGGGTTGCGGGTCACGAGGCTATTGAATTGGCCCAGTCTATGGGAGTGGATGTCATTGTGACTGACCATCATTCCATGCCTGAAACCTTACCAGATGCCTATGCCATTGTCCATCCTGAACATCCGGATGCGGACTATCCTTTCAAATATTTGGCTGGTTGTGGAGTGGCTTTCAAGCTGGCTTGTGCCCTGTTAGAAGAAGTACAAGTGGAATTGCTTGATTTGGTCGCTATTGGTACCATTGCAGATATGGTTAGTTTGACGGATGAAAACCGTATCTTGGTTCAATATGGTCTAGAAATGCTGGGGCATACTCAGCGCATTGGTTTACAAGAAATGCTGGACATGGCTGGGATTGCCGCCAACGAAGTAACAGAAGAAACGGTTGGTTTCCAGATTGCCCCTCGTTTGAATGCCTTGGGCCGCTTGGATGATCCCAATCCTGCCATTGATTTGTTGACTGGATTTGATGATGAGGAAGCGCGTGAGATTGCCCTTATGATTCACCAGAAAAACGAAGAGCGCAAGGAAATCGTCCAGTCTATTTATGAAGAAGCTAAGACCATGGTGGACCCTGAGAAGAAGGTCCAAGTCTTGGCTAAGGAAGGTTGGAATCCTGGGGTTCTAGGAATTGTGGCTGGTCGTTTGTTGGAAGAACTAGGGCAGACAGTCATTGTTCTCAATATAGAGGACGGTCGTGCCAAGGGCAGTGCTCGTAGTGTGGAAGCGGTCGATATTTTTGAAGCTCTGGATCCTCATAGAGACCTCTTCATAGCCTTTGGTGGTCATGCTGGTGCGGCAGGAATGACGCTGGAAGTTGAGAAACTCTCAGATTTATCTCAGGTTTTGGAAGATTATGTCCGTGAAAAAGGAGCAGATGCTGCTGGCAAGAACAAGTTAAATCTAGATGAAGAGCTAGATTTGGAGACACTTAGCTTGGAAACGGTCAAAAGTTTTGAACGTTTGGCACCTTTTGGCATGGACAATCAGAAACCTGTCTTTTATGTCAAGGATTTTCAGGTTGAAAGTGCTCGTACCATGGGGACAGGCAATGCCCATCTCAAGCTGAAAATCTCTAAGGGTGAGGCGAGTTTTGAAGTAGTAGCCTTCGGTCAAGGAAAATGGGCGACAGAATTTTCTCAAACCAAGAATCTAGAGTTGGCAGTCAAATTGTCTGTCAACCAATGGAATGGGCAAACTGCCCTCCAGTTGATGATGGTGGATGCGCGGGTGGAGGGTGTTCAACTTTTTAACATTCGTGGGAAAAATGCAGTCTTGCCAGAAGGGGTTCCAGTCTTGGACTTTTCTGGAGAATTACCAGATTTAGTAGCTAGTGATGCTGTGGTTGTAAAAACCATTCCTGAGGATATTACTCAGCTGAAGACCATTTTTCAGGAACAAAATTTCTCTGCTGTTTATTTCAAAAATGACATTGAAAAGGCCTACTATCTAACAGGTTATGGGACTAGAGAGCAGTTTGCCAAATTGTACAAGACGATCTATCAGTTTCCAGAGTTTGATATTCGCTACAAGCTGAAAGATTTGGCTACTTATCTTAATATCCAACAAATCTTGCTAGTCAAGATGATTCAAGTATTTGAAGAGCTAGGCTTTGTGACGATCAAAGATGGGGTCATGACAGTCAATAAAGAGGCGCCAAAGCGAGAAATCGGAGAAAGTCAGATTTACCAAAATCTCAAACAAACCGTCAAAGACCAAGAAATGATGGCGCTGGGCACTGTGCAAGAAATTTATGACTTTTTAATGGAAAAAGAGTAGATCATAGGAAAGAGTTGGGGAACCAGCTCTTTTTTGAAAACAAATCTTCATTTTGAAAATCATCAAAAAAATGGTATAATGGTAGGAAAAGATTCGGCTAAAAGTAGTGCTTTTAGAATAAGAGGGTAAGCAACCCTATAATCAAGATAAACTAAGCTTTCGGAGGAAAAATGAGTAATATCAGTTTAACAACACTTGGTGGTGTACGTGAAAACGGGAAAAATATGTATATCGCTGAAATCGATGGGTCTATTTTCGTTTTGGATGCAGGTCTGAAATACCCTGAAAATGAACAACTAGGGGTGGATGTCGTTATTCCAAATATGGACTACCTTTTTGAAAATAGCGACCGTATCGCTGGAGTCTTCTTGACCCACGGCCATGCGGATGCCATTGGTGCTCTGCCTTATCTCTTGGCGGAAGCCAAGGTACCTGTATTTGGGTCTGAGCTGACCATTGAGTTGGCCAAACTCTTTGTCAAAGGAAATGACACAGTTAAGAAATTTAATGATTTCCATGTCATTGATGAGGATACGGAGATAGATTTTGGAGGGACTGTAGTGTCCTTCTTCCGTACGACCCACTCTATCCCAGAAAGTCTGGGTGTTGTCTTGAAGACAGCTGAAGGTAGTATCGTTTACACAGGTGACTTCAAATTTGACCAGACAGCTAGTGAATCTTATGCCACAGACTTCGCTCGTTTGGCAGAAATCGGTCGTGATGGAGTTCTAGCTCTTCTTAGCGATTCAGCCAATGCAGATAGTAATATCCAAGTGGCTAGCGAAAGTGAAGTTGGGGATGAGATCACTCAAACCATTTCTGATTGGGATGGTCGTATCATTGTTGCAGCAGTAGCCAGCAACCTCTCTCGTATCCAGCAGGTGTTTGACGCTGCGGATGCAACAGGTCGTCGTGTGGTCTTGACAGGATTCGATATTGAAAATATCGTCCGCACTGCTATTCGTCTTAAGAAATTGTCTCTAGCTAACGAAAGTCTTTTGATTAAACCAAAAGATATGTCTCGTTTTGAGGACCATGAGTTGATTATTCTTGAGACAGGCCGTATGGGTGAGCCTATCAACGGTCTTCGCAAGATGTCGATTGGTCGTCACCGTTATGTGGAAATTAAGGATGGTGACTTGGTCTATATCGTAACGACTCCGTCTATCGCCAAAGAGGCGGTCATGGCGCGTGTGGAGAACATGATTTACCAAGCTGGCGGGGTTGTCAAACTGATCACTCAAAGCTTGCGTGTGTCAGGTCACGGAAATGCGCGTGATTTGCAGTTGATGATTAACCTCTTGCAACCCAAGTATCTCTTCCCAATTCAAGGAGAATACCGTGAGTTGGATGCTCATGCTAAGGCTGCTATGGCAGTAGGTATGTTGCCAGAACGCATTTTCATCCCTAAAAAGGGAACAAGCATGGCTTATGAGAATGGCGATTTTGTCCCAGCTGGCGCGGTTTCGGCAGGGGATGTCTTGATTGACGGGAATGCCATTGGTGATGTTGGTAATGTGGTTCTTCGTGACCGTAAGGTCTTGTCAGAGGATGGTATTTTCATCGTAGCAATCACCGTTAACCGTCGTGAGAAGAAAATTGTGGCCAAGGCCCGTGTTCATACGCGCGGATTCGTTTACCTCAAGAAGAGTCGCGATATTCTCCGTGAAAGTTCAGAATTGATTAACCAAACAGTAGAAGATTATCTTCAAGGAGATGACTTTGACTGGGCAGATCTTAAAGGGAAGGTTCGTGATAATCTTACCAAGTATCTCTTTGACCAAACCAAACGTCGTCCAGCTATTTTACCAGTAGTCATGGAAGCGAAATAATTGTTGAAATAAACGGAGAGAAAGTCGAATTTCGGCTTTTTCTTATAGAAAAATAGAGGAAAAATTATGGCAGTAATGAAAATCGAGTATTACTCACAAGTCTTGGATATGGAGTGGGGAGTGAATGTCCTCTATCCTGATGCTAATCGAGTGGAAGAACCAGATTGTGAAGATATTCCCGTCTTGTACCTTTTGCACGGGATGTCTGGCAATCATAATAGTTGGCTCAAGCGGACCAATGTAGAACGCTTGCTTCGAGGCACTAATATCATCGTTGTTATGCCCAATACCAGCAACGGTTGGTATACCGATACCCAGTATGGTTTTGACTATTACACAGCTCTAGCAGTGGAATTGCCACAGGTTCTAAAACGCTTCTTCCCTAACATGACTAGCAAGCGTGAAAAGACCTTTATCGCTGGTCTCTCTATGGGGGGCTACGGTTGTTTCAAACTGGCTCTTGCTACAAATCGTTTCTCTCATGCAGCTAGCTTTTCAGGTGCCCTTAGCTTTCAAGATTTTTCTCCTGAGAGCCAAAACCTGGGAACACCAGCGTATTGGAGAGGCGTGTTTGGGGAGATAAAAGATTGGACAGCTAGTCCCTATTCTCTAGAAAGTCTGGCTAAAAAATCGGATAAAAAGACCAAGCTGTGGGCTTGGTGTGGCGAGCAGGATTTCTTGTATAAAGCCAATAATCTCGCAGTGAAAAATCTCAAAAAACTGGGATTTGATGTGACCTATAGTCATAGCGCCGGAACTCACGAATGGTACTACTGGGAAAAACAATTGGAACGGTTTCTAGCAACCCTACCAATCGATTTCAAATTAGAAGAGAGATTAAGCTAGTTTAGTTTGTATTACTCTTTCAATAACCATGTCTTCTATGGAATAGAAACTAAAATATGTTTTTACTAGACTTTCTAAACAAAAATAGTAGAATAGTAGTTAAATTCTATTATTGTTGGAAAGAGAGTAAGAGATGTATCGTTATCAAATTGGCGTTCCCACATTAGAATATGATCAGTTTGTTAAAGAACATGAATTAGTCAATGTATTACAAAGTAGTGCTTGGGAAGAGGTTAAGTCTGATTGGCAACATGAAAAGTTTGGTGCCTACCGAGAAGACAAACTACTGGCTACAGCTAGTATTTTGATTAAAACTCTTCCTCTAGGCTATAGAATGTTTTATATCCCAAGAGGTCCTGTTTTAGATTATAAGAATGCTGAACTCTTGAACTTTGTTCTTCAATCCATTAAGTCTTATGCTCGAAGCAAGAGAGCGATTTTTGTGATTTTTGATCCAAGTATTTGCCTATCGCAAAGTTCAATCAAGCATGAAAAAACAGAATATCCTGAAAATATGGCTATTATTGAAAGTTTGCAAAAAATGGGAGTAAGATGGTCAGGAAAGACCGATGGAATGGGGGATACCATTCAGCCTCGTATTCAGGCAAAAATATACAAGGAAAACTTTGCAGAAGATAAACTTTGCAAGTCAACAAAACAAGCCATTCGATCATCTCGAAATAAGGGGGTAGAGATTCAGATTGGTGGAGTTGAATTGTTGGAATCTTTCTCCTTTTTGATGAAAAAAACTGAGAAGCGAAAAGATATCCATTTGAGGAATGAAGCCTATTATAAAAAATTGTTAGATAATTTTAAGGACAAGGCCTACATAACGCTGGCTACTCTGGATATCGCTAAGCGTTTACGAGAATTAGAAGAACAGTTAGCGAAAAACTTAGCGTTGGAAGAGGCGTTTACTGAGTCGACTCGAACTTCAAAAGTAGAAGCCCAGAAGAAGGAAAAAGAGCGTTTGGTAGAAGAAAGAGATTTCTTGCAGAGATATCTGAATGAAGAAAAATCAAACATTCCTTTAGCAGCTACTTTGAGTTTGGAATTTGGTAATACCTCTGTTAATCTATATGCTGGTATGAATGAAGTTTTTAAACGTTATAATGCACCAATTTTAACTTGGTATGAAACAGCTCGCTATGCCTTTGAGCGAGGTATGGTGTGGCAAAATTTAGGTGGTGTTGAAAATTCTCTCAATGGTGGACTTTACCATTTTAAGGAAAAATTTAACCCAACGATTGAAGAATATTTGGGTGAGTTTACAATTCCCACCCATCCTCTTTATTCTCTGTTAAGACTCGCTCTTGATTTTCGCAAGGCACTAAGAATCAAACATCATAGAAAGTAAGTACATGGCATTAACTATACTCACGAAAGAAGAATTTCAAGCTTATTCTGATCAGGTTTCTTCTCGTTCTTTTATGCAATCTGTCCAGATGGGGGATTTGTTAGAAAAAAGAGGAGCTCGAATTGTTTATCTTGCTTTGAAACAAGAAGGAGAGATTCAAGTTGCATCCCTAGTTTATAGCTTGCCCATGCTGGGAGGTCTGCATATGGAGCTCAATTCGGGGCCAATTTATACCCAGCAAGATGCTCTTTCAGTTTTTTATGTAGAGTTAAAAGAATATGCTAAGCAGAATGGTGCATTAGAGCTACTTGTAAAACCTTATGAAATTTATCAAACTTTTGATAGTGAGGGTAATCCAATAGATGATGAGAAAAAAAGTATTATTCAAGTTTTGACTGATTTGGGCTATCAATTTGATGGTTTAAAAACAGGTTACCCAGGTGGAGAACCGGATTGGTTATATTATAAAGATTTGAATGAGCTAACTGAAAAGACCTTGATTAATAGTTTTAGTAAAAAGGGGAAACCTTTGGTGAAAAAGGCTGATACATTTGGTATTCAGTTGAAAAAATTAAATCGTGAAGAACTTTCAATTTTTAAAGGTATAACAAAAACAACCTCTGAACGTCGAGAATATAGTGATAAAAGTTTAGAATATTATGAGCACTTTTATGACTCTTTTGGAGAAAAAGCCGAGTTTGTAATTGCTAGTCTAAATTTAGGAGAATATATACAAAATTTAATACATAAGCAAAAAGAATTATCTGAAAAAATAGCTACCTCATTACTCTTATTAGAACAATATCCAGATTCTGCACAAAAGAAAAAAGAACACAAAGAGTTGGCTAGGCAGTATGAAAGCTTTGAAGTTCGAAAAGCAGAAGCACGAGAGTTGATTGAAAAATATGGAGAGAAAGATCTTGTTTTAGCAGGTAGTTTATTTATTTATATGCCTCAAGAAACGACCTATCTTTTTAGTGGTTCCTATACTGAGTTTAATAAATTTTATGCCCCTACGCTACTTCAGAAATATGTTATGTTGGAAAGCATAAAACGTGGGATACCTAAATACAACTTCCTAGGGATTCAAGGGATTTTTGATGGTAGTGATGGTGTTTTACGTTTTAAACAAAATTTTAATGGTTATATTGTACGTAAAGCAGGAACTTTCCGTTATTATCCATCTCCCCTAAAATATAAAGCTATTCAGTTACTCAAAAAAATATTAGGACGCTAAGATAAGAAAATTGGTCTTTAGCTTTCTTTCAGCTTATTTTAGTAAAATAGACTTTATTTGCTAGAAAGGTGGAGAGACATGCGCTGGATTTTTCGTTTGATAGGGGCTTTCTTTTCTTTTGTGTGGCGTTTGTTTTGGCGCCTGGTTTGGATAGCTTTTCTTTTGTGTGCTTTTGCTTTTGGACTTCTCTGGTATCTTAACGGAGATTTTCAAGGAGCGCTAAAGCAAGCAGAACGGTCAGTAAAAATTGGTCAACAAAGTATCGACCAATGGGAAAAAACAGGGCAACTGCCTAAGTTGAACCAGACAGATAGCCACCAACACTCTGAAGGAAGGTGGCCACAGGCTTCTGCTCGTATTTACTTGGATCCCCAGATGGATTCACGCTTTCAAGAAGCTTATGTAGAAGCAATTCAGAACTGGAATCAAACTGGTGCTTTTAACTTTGAAATCGTGACTGAGTCTAGTAAAGCAGATATTATAGCTACGGAGATGAATGACGGAGGCACTCCTGTGGCAGGAGAGGCGGAAAGTCAGACCAACCTCTTAACAGGACAATTCTTGTCTGTCACGGTGCGTCTGAATCACTATTATCTGTCCAATCCTAACTATGGCTATTCCTATGAGCGCATTGTCCATACGGCAGAACATGAGTTGGGTCATGCGATTGGCTTGGACCATACAGATGAGAAGTCTGTCATGCAACCTGCGGGTTCCTTTTATGGTATCCAGGAAGAGGATGTTGCAAACCTCCGAAAAATATATGAGACCAATGAGTAGGGAACAATCTTTCCCTACTTTTTTGCTATAATGGAACTATGAATAACTTGATTAAATCAAAACTAGAGCTCTTGCCGACCAGCCCTGGTTGCTACATTCACAAGGATAAAAACGGCACCATTATCTATGTAGGAAAGGCAAAAAATCTGCGTAACCGCGTGCGGTCCTATTTCCGCGGAAGTCATGATACTAAGACAGAGGCTCTAGTGTCTGAGATTGTGGATTTTGAATTTATTGTTACGGAGTCCAATATTGAGGCACTTCTCCTAGAAATCAACCTGATCAAGGAAAATAAGCCTAAATACAATATCATGCTCAAGGATGACAAGTCTTATCCTTTCATCAAAATTACCAATGAACGCTATCCTCGTTTGATTATTACCCGACAGGTCAAGAAGGACGGAGGTCTTTATTTCGGACCCTATCCAGATGTGGGCGCAGCCAATGAAATCAAGCGGTTGCTGGATCGGATTTTTCCTTTTCGTAAGTGTACCAATCCGCCCTCTAAGGTCTGTTTTTACTACCATATCGGCCAATGTTTGGCCCACACCATCTGTAAGAAAGATGAGGCTTATTTCAAGTCCATGGCCCAGGAGGTTTCTGACTTTCTAAAAGGGCAGGATGATAAAATTATCGATGACCTAAAGGGCAAAATGGCAGCTGCAGCCCAGTCTATGGAGTTTGAACGTGCAGCGGAATACCGTGATCTGATTCAGGCCATTGGAACACTTCGGACCAAGCAACGGGTCATGGCTAAGGATCTCCAAAACCGCGATGTTTTTGGCTACTATGTGGATAAGGGATGGATGTGTGTTCAGGTTTTCTTTGTTCGTCAGGGCAAGCTTATTGAGCGAGATGTCAATCTTTTCCCCTACTACAATGATCCGGATGAGGACTTTCTAACCTATGTGGGACAATTCTATCAAGAAAAATCTCACTTGGTTCCCAATGAGGTACTGATTCCGCAGGATATTGATGAAGAAGCCGTCAAGGCCATAGTGGATACTAGGATTCTCAAACCCCAGCGTGGAGAGAAAAAGCAACTGGTCAATCTGGCTATAAAGAATGCTCGAGTCAGCCTAGAGCAGAAATTTAACCTGCTAGAGAAATCTGTCGAAAAAACACAGGGGGCTATTGAAAATCTAGGACGTTTGCTCCAAATACCGACCCCAGTCCGCATCGAGTCCTTCGATAATTCTAATATCATGGGAACTAGTCCTGTTTCAGCCATGGTGGTCTTTGTCAACGGCAAACCAAGTAAAAAAGATTACCGTAAGTATAAAATCAAGACCGTAGTCGGGCCAGACGACTATGCCAGTATGCGAGAGGTCATTCGCAGACGCTATGGTCGAGTACAGCGTGACGGTTTGACTCCTCCAGATTTGATTGTGATTGATGGGGGACAAGGTCAAGTCAATATTGCCAAGCAAGTCATCCAAGAGGAGCTGGGTTTGGATATTCCCATTGCTGGTCTGCAAAAGAATGACAAGCACCAAACCCATGAATTGCTCTTTGGAGATCCGCTTGGGGTGGTGGAGCTGTCTCGCAATTCTCAGGAATTTTTCCTCCTCCAACGCATTCAGGATGAGGTGCACCGCTTTGCTATTACTTTCCACCGTCAACTGCGCTCCAAAAATTCTTTTTCATCACAACTGGATGGAATTGACGGTCTGGGACCTAAACGCAAGCAGAATCTCATGAAACATTTCAAGTCTCTGACTAAAATCAAGGAAGCCAGTGTGGATGAGATTGTCGAAGTTGGAGTACCGAGAGCAGTAGCAGAGGCTGTGCAAAGAAAGTTGAACCCGCAGGAAGAAGTGGAATTAGCTCAAGTGGCGGAAAAGAGAGTAGATTACCAAACAGATACAGGACATGATTAAAGAGAACTTGCTTCATAGAATTGTGCAAACTAAAAACGATTGGCTGGCCCAATCGTTTTTAATATATCTTAATCATGAAAAATCCCTGCAAGCTCTTTCAAATTATGGTAGAATGGAAACAGTAGAATTAGAAAAGGAAATCGATTATGAAATTTCTTGAATTAAATAAAAAACGTCATGCGACTAAGCATTTCACTGATAAGCCAGTTGATCCAAAAGATGTGCGTACGGCTATCGAAATTGCAACCTTGGCACCAAGTGCCCACAACAGCCAGCCTTGGAAATTTGTGGTGGTTCGTGAGAAAAATGCTGATTTGGCAAAGTTGGCTTACGGTTCAAATTTTGAGCAGGTATCATCAGCGCCTGTCACCATTGCCCTGTTTACAGATACGGACTTAGCCAAACGTGCTCGCAAGATTGCTCGTGTCGGTGGGGCAAAGAATTTTTCTGAAGAACAACTTCAATATTTCATGAAGAATTTACCTGCGGAATTTGCCCGTTACAATGAACAACAAGTCAGTGACTACCTAGCCCTCAATGCAGGTTTGGTTGCTATGAACTTGGTTCTCGCTCTTACAGACCAAGGAATCGGGTCAAATCTGATTCTTGGTTTTGACAAATCAAAAGTCAACGAAGTTTTGGAAATCGAAGACCGCTTCCGCCCAGAACTCTTGATTACAGTGGGATACACAGACGAAAAATTGGAACCAAGCTACCGCTTGCCAGTAGATGAAATCATCGAGAAAAGATAGAAGGAAGATATTATGACAGCAATTGATTTTACAGCAGAAGTAGAAAAACGCAAAGAAGCCCTCTTGGCTGACTTGTTTAGCCTTTTGGAAATCAACTCAGAACGTGATGATAGCAAGGTTGATGCTGAGCATCCATTTGGACCTGGGCCGGTAAAAGCCTTGGAAAAATTCCTTGAAATCGCAGACCGCGATGGCTACCCAACTAAAAATGTTGATAACTACGCAGGACATTTTGAGTTTGGTGATGGCGAAGAAGTTCTCGGAATCTTTGCCCACATGGACGTGGTGCCAGCTGGTAGCGGTTGGGACACAGACCCTTACACACCAACTATCAAAGATGGTCGTCTCTATGCGCGTGGGGCTTCAGATGACAAGGGACCTACAACAGCTTGTTACTATGGTTTGAAAATCATCAAAGAATTGGGACTTCCAACTTCTAAGAAAGTTCGTTTCATCGTTGGAACAGATGAAGAATCAGGTTGGGCAGACATGGACTACTATTTCGAGCACGTAGGACTTGCAAAACCAGACTTTGGTTTCTCTCCAGACGCTGAATTCCCTATCATCAATGGTGAAAAAGGAAATATCACGGAATACCTCCACTTTGCAGGTGAAAATGCGGGTGCTGCCCGTCTTCACAGCTTTACAGGTGGTTTGCGTGAAAACATGGTACCAGAATCAGCAACAGCAGTCGTTTCAGGTGATTTGGCTGACTTGCAAGGGAAACTAGATACTTTTGTTGCAGAACACAAACTCAGAGGAGAAATTCAAGAAGAAAACGGTCAGTACAAGGTTACCATCATTGGTAAATCAGCGCATGGTGCTATGCCTGCTTCAGGTGTCAATGGTGCGACTTACCTAGCCCTCTTCCTTAGCCAGTTTGACTTTGCTGGTCCAGCCAAAGACTACCTTGACATCGCTGGTAAGATTCTCTTGAATGATCATGAGGGTGAAAGTCTCAAGATTGCCCATGTGGATGAAAAGATGGGTGCCCTTTCTATGAATGCTGGCGTCTTCCGCTTTGATGAAACAAGCGCTGATAATACCATTGCCCTTAATATCCGCTATCCAAAAGGAACAAGCCCAGAGCAAATCAAGTCAATCCTTGAAAACTTGCCAGTTGCTTCTGTTAGCCTTTCTGAACACGGTCACACGCCTCACTATGTGCCAATGGAAGATCCACTTGTCCAAACCTTGTTGAATGTCTATGAAAAACAAACTGGTCTTAAAGGTCACGAGCAAGTCATCGGTGGTGGAACCTTTGGTCGTTTGCTAGAACGCGGTGTTGCCTACGGTGCTATGTTCCCAGACTCAATTGACACCATGCACCAAGCTAATGAATTTATCGCCTTGGATGATCTCTTCCGAGCAGCAGTAATCTATGCCGAAGCTATTTACGAATTGATCAAATAAAACGATAGAAGTCTGAGATTGTATGCTTAGACTTCTTTTTGGAGGGAGAGTAGATGTCTCAAATTGAAAAAATCAAGCAGGCTATTATGGCAGATCCGCAGAATGCTACCTATACAGAGCGTGGCATTGAGCCTCTCTTTGCAGCACCAAAGACTGCTCGCATCAATATCATCGGTCAGGCACCGGGGCTTAAAACCCAAGAAGCAGGACTTTATTGGAAAGATAAGAGTGGTGACCGCCTGAGAGACTGGCTAGGTGTGGATGAAGATACCTTTTACAATTCAGGATATTTTGCTGTTCTGCCTATGGATTTCTACTTTCCAGGACATGGCAAGTCAGGAGACTTACCACCGAGAGCAGATTTTGCAGAAAAATGGCATCCGCAGCTCTTGCAAGAATTACCAGATATTCAATTGACCCTCTTGATTGGACAATATGCCCAAGCCTACTATTTACAGGAGAAAGTCAGTGGCAAAGTGACAGAACGGGTAAAACATTACCAGAACTACTTGCCAACCTATTTTCCATTAGTTCACCCCTCGCCTAGAAATCAAATCTGGATGGCCAAAAATCCTTGGTTTGAGGCAGAAGTGGTGCCAGATTTGAAAAAAAGAATTAAAACTATTTTATAGTCAATGAAAATCAAAGAGCAAACTAGGAAGCTAGCCGCAGGCTGTACTTGAGTACGGTAAGGCGACGCTGACGTGGTTTGAATTTGATTTTCGAAGAGTATTAGGAGAAAAAGAATGAAAGAAATTTCCTTTGACGCATTTTACCAGCTTTACCAAAATGACCAACTTTCTTTAGTGGACGTGAGAGAAGTGGATGAGTTTGAAGCTCTTCATTTAGAAGGTGCTCAGAATCTTCCTCTGAGTCAATTAGCTGATACTTATGATCAATTGGACAAGGACCAGTTACATTATGTTATTTGTAAATCTGGAATGAGATCGGCGCGTGCTTGCCAATTCTTATCAGAACAAGGTTATGAGGTTATCAATGTACAAGGTGGCATGATGGCCTTTGAAGAACTTTGATACTCAATGAAAATCAAAGAGCAAACTAGGAAGCTAGCCGCAGGCTGTACTTGAGTACGGCAAGGTGAAGCTGACGTGGTTTGAAGAGATTTTCGAAGAGTATAAACATTAGAATTTTCTCCTACTTGGTGTGGACTGGGTAGGGGATTTTATTTTTAGACAATTCTCATTTTTAAGAATCTTGAAAACATTCAATATTTACTTCGTGAAGCTTTTTTCATACTCCTATTCATGATATACTAGGTCAGTATTTTATAAATATGAAGGAGATTTTCATGGCTAAAAAAGGTGCCTTAACAGGTTTACTCCTGTTTGGAATATTTTTTGGTGCGGGGAACTTGATTTTTCCGCCTTCTCTAGGTGCTCTATCTGGAGAACATTTTCTTCCTGCCATCGCAGGTTTTGTCTTTTCAGGTGTCGGTATCGCCGTCTTGACTCTTATTATTGGAACGCTAAATCCTAAAGGATATATCTACGAGATTTCAACAAAGATAGCGCCTTGGTTTGCGACTCTTTACCTCTCAGTTCTTTATTTGTCAATCGGTCCATTCTTTGCTATCCCACGTACTGCTACAACAGCTTACGAAGTAGGGATTAGCCCTCTTTTGTCGGATGCAAATAAAGGTCTTGGTTTGATTGTCTTTACTGTTCTGTATTTTGCAGCAGCCTATTTGATTTCGCTTAATCCATCAAAAATCTTAGACCGCATTGGACGTATTTTAACGCCAGTCTTTGCGATTTTGATTGTTATCTTGGTTGTTCTGGGAGCTTTCAAATACGGTGGAACAAGTCCTCAAGCTGCTTCAGCTGCTTATCAAGCTTCTGCCTTTGGTACAGGTTTCCTAGAAGGTTACAATACCTTGGACGCCCTTGCTTCAGTTGCCTTTAGCGTAATCGCAGTTCAAACCTTGAAACAACTTGGATTTTCAAGTAAGAAAGAATACATTTCGACTATTTGGGTGGTTGGTATCGTTGTTGCCCTTGCCTTCAGCGCTCTTTACATCGGTTTAGGTTTCCTTGGAAATCATTTCCCAGTACCAGCTGAAGCGATGAAGGGTGGAACACCAGGTGTTTACATCTTGTCACAAGCGACTCAAGAAATCTTTGGCTCAACAGCTCAACTCTTCCTTGCAGCTATGGTTACCGTAACCTGCTTCACAACAACAGTTGGTCTGATTGTGTCAACAGCTGAGTTCTTTAATGAGCGCTTCCCGCAAATCAGCTACAAGGTTTATGCTACAGCCTTTACCTTGATTGGATTTGCCATTGCTAATTTAGGACTTGATGCGATTATCAAGTACTCCATTCCAGTACTGGTTATCTTGTACCCAATCACGATTGCTATCGTTATGATTGTCATTGTCAACAAATTTGTGGCTCTTTCAAAACCAGGTATGCAGTTGACAATTGCTGTGGTTACAGCTATTGCCATTGCAAGCGTACTAGGAAGCTCATTTAAGGTTGAGTTTCTTGCAAATCTTGTCAACGCTCTTCCTTTTGCCAAGGCATCTCTCCCATGGTTGGTGCCAGCTATTGTCGGAATCTTGCTCTCATTGGTTCTACCAAACAAGCAAGAAAGCGATGTTTTTGAAATGGAATAATCATTAAAATCACTTTTGTAGTCAAGTCTACAGGAGTGATTTTCTTTTTTTATCCGATGATAAATGTGTTATAATAGGTAGCAAAAGAGGTGAAGAAATGAATCAAACAGTAGAATATATCAAAGAACTGACAGCCATTGCGTCGCCAACGGGCTTCACTCGAGAGATTTCGGACTATTTAGTCAAGACTCTAGAAGGTTTTGGTTACCAGCCGGTTCGTACAGCAAAGGGCGGTGTCAATGTGACCATCAAAGGTCAAAGTGATGAAGAGCATCGCTATGTGACTGCCCATGTAGATACGCTGGGTGCTATTGTCCGTGCTGTCAAACCAGACGGCCGTCTCAAACTGGATCGTATCGGTGGCTTTCCTTGGAACATGATTGAAGGTGAAAACTGTACCGTTCATGTGGCTAGCACAGATCAAAAAGTATCAGGAACCATCCTCATTCACCAAACTTCTTGCCATGTCTACAAGGATGCAGGAACTGCAGAACGCACGCAGGACAATATGGAAGTGCGTTTGGACGCCAAAGTAACTAGTGAAAAAGAAACTCGTGCTCTTGGTATTGAGGTCGGTGATTTTATCAGCTTTGACCCACGAACTGTCGTGACAGAGACAGGCTTTATCAAGTCTCGTCATTTAGATGACAAGGTCAGTGCAGCAATTTTGCTTAACCTGCTTCGTATTTATAAGGAAGAGAAGATTGAATTGCCTGTAACAACCCATTTTGCTTTTTCAGTTTTTGAAGAGGTGGGACACGGTGCTAACTCTAATATTCCTGCTCAGGTAGTCGAATATCTGGCTGTAGATATGGGAGCTATGGGAGATGACCAGCAAACAGACGAATATACAGTGTCTATCTGTGTCAAGGATGCTTCTGGGCCTTATCACTATGACTTCCGTCAACATTTGGTTGCTTTGGCTAAAGAGCAAGATATTCCATTTAAACTGGATATCTATCCATTTTATGGTTCGGACGCTTCAGCAGCCATGTCCGCAGGGGCAGAAGTCAAACACGCCCTTCTCGGTGCTGGTATCGAGTCTAGCCACTCATATGAGCGCACTCATATTGATTCGGTGGTCGCAACGGAACGTATGGTTGATGCTTATCTTAAGAGCGCATTGGTAGACTAATATGTGTTTGATTTGCCAGAGAATTGAGCTCATCAGGAAGGGAGAAAATCCCTATTTTGTCAAAGAGTTGGAAACAGGCTATCTTGTGATTGGAGACCACCAGTATTTTGCAGGCTATAGTCTCTTTCTAGCCAAGGAACATGTCACCGAATTGCACCATTTGAAAAAGGAGACAAGACTCCATTTTCTAGAAGAAATGAGTGTGGTCCAAGAGGCGGTTGCTAAGGCTTTTGCTGCTGAGAAAATGAATATCGAACTGCTAGGAAATGGCGATGCCCATCTTCATTGGCATCTGTTTCCTAGACGAAGAGGTGATTTGAATGGACACGGTCTTAAGGGACGTGGTCCAGTCTGGTGGGTTCCTTTTGAAGAAATGACAGCAGAAACCTGCCAAGCAAAACCGGATGAGATTAAAAGATTAGTCAAACGTTTATCGTTAGAAGTAGATAAATTATTAGAAATAAAGGAGTAGAAATGAAAAAAAGATACCTTATCTTGACAGCTTTGCTAGCCATGAGTCTAGCAGCTTGTTCACAAGAAAAAGCAAAAAATGAAGATGGCTCAGCTAAGACAGAGCAAACTGCTAAAGCTGATGGAACAGTCGGAAGTAAGGCTCAAGGAGCTGCCCAGAAAAAAGCAGAAGTGGTTAACAAAGGAGACTACTACAGCATCCAAGGGAAATACGATGAAATCATCGTAGCAAATAAACACTACCCATTGTCAAAAGACTACAATCCAGGGGAAAATCCAACAGCCAAGGCTGAGTTGGTCAAACTCATTAAAGCTATGCAAGAGGCAGGTTTCCCGATTAGCGATCATTACAGTGGTTTTAGAAGTTATGAAACTCAGACCAAGCTCTATCAAGATTATGTCAACCAAGATGGGAAGGCAGCAGCTGACCGTTATTCTGCTCGACCTGGCTATAGCGAACACCAGACAGGTTTAGCCTTTGATGTGATTGGGACAAATGGTGATTTGGTGACAGAAGAAAAAGCGGCCCAATGGCTCTTGGATCATGCTGCTGATTATGGCTTTGTTGTTCGTTATCTCAAAGGTAAGGAAAAGGAAACAGGCTATATGGCTGAAGAATGGCACCTTCGTTATGTCGGAAAAGAAGCAAAAGAAATTGCAGAGAGTGGTCTCAGTTTGGAAGAGTACTATGGATTTGAAGGCGGAGATTACGTCGATTAATACTCTTCGAAAATCAAATTCAAACCACGTCAGCGTCGCCTTACCGTACTCAAGTACAGCATGCGGCTAGCTTCCTAGTTTGCTCTTTGATTTTCATTGAGTATAAAAAATAAACTTTTCTCTTGCAATTCTAGATAAATAGTGTATAATAAATGGGTATGTGTAAAGCATGCTTGTGGGAGGTAAAAATCTTTAATTACCGCCAAAACCACAAAGGAGGATTTAAAAATGGCTAAAAAAGTCGAAAAACTTGTAAAATTGCAAATCCCTGCTGGTAAAGCTACACCAGCTCCACCGGTTGGACCTGCTCTTGGTCAAGCTGGTATCAACATCATGGGATTCACAAAAGAGTTCAACGCTCGTACAGCTGACCAAGCTGGTATGATCATTCCAGTTGTTATCTCAGTTTACGAAGATAAATCATTTACTTTCATCACTAAAACACCACCAGCTGCTGTTCTTTTGAAAAAAGCTGCAGGTGTTGAAAAAGGATCAGGTACACCTAACAAAACTAAAGTTGCTACAGTTACTCGTGCACAAGTACAAGAAATTGCAGAAACCAAGATGCCAGATTTGAACGCAGCAAACATTGAGTCTGCAATGCGTATGATCGAAGGTACTGCTCGTTCTATGGGATTCACTGTTGTTGACTAATCAATAACACCCCCAATATAACCCGCAAGACTTCATCATTTCGAGAAGTGACGTGGGAGATGAAAATCGATTGAACCACTTACAAGGAGAATAGAAAATGGCTAAAAAAAGCAAACAACTTCGTGCTGCTCTTGAGAAAATCGACAGCACAAAAGCATACAGCGTAGAAGAAGCTGTAGCACTTGCAAAAGAAACTAACTTTGCAAAATTTGACGCAACTGTAGAAGTTGCTTACAACTTGAACATCGACGTTAAAAAAGCTGACCAACAAATCCGTGGAGCAATGGTATTGCCAAACGGTACTGGTAAAACTTCACGCGTTCTTGTTTTCGCACGTGGTGCAAAAGCTGAAGAAGCAAAAGCTGCTGGTGCAGACTTTGTTGGTGAAGATGACCTTGTTGCTAAAATCAACGACGGTTGGTTGGACTTCGACGTAGTTATTGCTACACCTGACATGATGGCTCTTGTTGGACGTCTTGGACGTGTCCTTGGGCCACGTAACTTGATGCCAAACCCTAAAACTGGTACTGTAACAATGGATGTTGCTAAAGCAGTTGAAGAGTCTAAAGGTGGTAAAATCACTTACCGTGCTGACCGTGCAGGTAACGTTCAAGCAATCATCGGTAAAGTATCATTTGAAGCTGAAAAATTGGTTGAAAACTTCAAAGCTTTCAACGAAACAATCCAAAAAGCAAAACCAGCTACAGCTAAAGGAACTTACGTAACAAACTTGACTATCACAACTACTCAAGGTGTTGGTATCAAAGTTGACGTAAACTCACTTTAATCAGTAGTTTATATCAGAGAACGAGTACGAAAGTGCTCGTTTTTTTGGCTCTTTGTCAAGTGTAGTGGGTTGAATAAAAGCTAAGCTCGAGAAAGGACAAAATTCGTCCTTTCTTTTTTGATGTTCATAGCGATAAAAATCCTTTTTTTGAAGTTTTCAAAGTTTCGAAATCCAAAGGCATTGCGCTTGATAAGTTTAATGAGATTATTCGTCGCTTCTAATTTGGCGTTTGAATAGGAGAATTGAAGAGCGTTGACGATTTTCTCTTTATCCTTTAGAAAGGTTTTAAAGGCTGCCTGAAAAAGAGGTTGAACCTGCCTTAGATTGTCCTCAATGAGTCCGAAAAATTTGTCTGGCTCCCTGTTCCTGAAAGTGAAAGAGTAAGAGCTGATAGAGATGGTAGTGGTGTTTCAAGTCTTCCTAATAGCTCAAAAGCTTGTCTAGAATTTCTTTATTGGTCAAGTGCATGCGAAAAGTAGGGTGATAAAAACGTTTATCGCTGAGTTTTCGACTATCTTGTTGGATAAGTTTCCAGTAACGCTTGACAGCTTTGTATTCACGAGAATTTCGTTCAAACTGATTCATGATTTGGACACGCACACGACTCATAGCACGGCTTAAGTGTTGGAGTAAAACAGTCCAGTGGACTGTTTTAGCCTGAACATAGAAATTCGAAAGCGAAGCTGTTTAGCCAAGTCATAGTAAGGGCTAAACATATCCATAGTAATGATTTTCAATCGACATCGGACGACTCTATCATATTTAAGAAAGTGATTCCGGATGATAGCTTGTGTAATGCCCTCAAGAACAGTGATGATATTAAGCTTATCAAAATCTTGTGCAATGAAACTCATCTTTCCCTTAGTGAAGGCATACTCATCCCAGGACATAATCTTAGGCAGACGAGAAAAATCATGCTTAAAACGGAAGTCATTGAGCTTGAGAATGACAGTTGAAGTTGAAATGCCAATCTGATGGGTAATATCGGTCAAAGAAGTCTTTTCAATCAGCTTCTGAGTAATCTTTTGGTTGATGATACGAGGGATTTGATGATTTTTCTTTACTAGAGGAGTCTCAGCGACCGCCATTTTCGAGCAATGATTAGCACTTAAAACGGCGTTTTCTAAGGAGAATTCTAGTAGGCATACCAGTTGTTTCGAGGTAAGGGATCTTAGACGGTTTTTGAAAGTCATATTTCTTCATTAGACTTCCACAATCAGGGCAAGATGGGGCGTCGTAGTCCAGTTTGGCGATGATTTTCTTGAGTGTATCCTTATTGATGATGGCCATAAATTGGATATTAGGGTCTTTAATGACTAGTAGTTTTGTGATAAAATGTAATTGTTCCAGATGAATCTTTCTAATGAGTTGTTTTGCCGCTTTTCATTATAGGTCATATGGGACTTTTTTTCTACAACAAAATAGGCTCCATAATATCCATAGGGGGTTTACCCACTACAAATATCATAGAGCCTGATTTATTTCATCGGTTTTTTGGATATTAGCTAACATTAAATACGAATTTTTAACAGCTAAATCAGAAATTCTAAATGAATTTAGCTGAGATTGGCATTCAATATATTTTTAAATATCAAAATACAGATGATAAAAGATTTATGAAAAAAATCAAACGGATTTAATTGATAAATATACAAAAAACAAAATATAGATTAATGAAATTTAATTCAAAATAATATGCATTTATACAGAGAAAGCGGATTCGAAAATATGTTGAAGTCTCAAAAAATAGTGAAAATAGTTAAAAAATGTAGATTTTTTATATAATTCAGACAATTTTTACTATTTTTTAGAGAATAACATAAATAAAAATTGAAATTTTCATGTTGTTTTCAAGCAAATAAATTGAATATTAACGGCTGGTGTGATAGAATGAATATACATGTTTCAGAAGAAAAGTAGTATATAGAGGAATTCCTTTGTTTATGAATGAAATGAAGGGGCTTTAATTTTTACTATATCTATAAACATGATATAAAACAAAAGGAGGTTGTGAGTCTCAATGAAAGGCAAACAACAACAAGATTTTAGAACAGAAAAGTACATTCGTTACGGTATTCGTAAATATAGCTTTGGAGCAGCATCAGTAGCCATTGCAGCTGGTTTGATGTTCCTAGGTAACGGTGCAGTATCAGCGACGGAAGTGCAATCAGCTGAAACAGCTATTTCAACACCTGCTCCTAGTCAAGATGATAAAGATAAGGAAAAGACCGAGCCTAAAGCTGAAACAGTAGAAACTGTAAAACCTGAAACTACAAAAGCTATAGAAGTTAAACCTGAAGTAAAAGTAGAAGAAACTAAGAAAGTAAACAAGGCTATCCTTGAAGCAAGTATTGCTACTTTGGAGTCTAAACTTTCAACTGCTAAATACGCAGATGCTACAGTAGTAAGTTCA